>NZ_JAEVHL010000007.1 GCF_016803395.1 Micromonospora tarensis
GGCGCGCTGCCCCACTCCCGGCGGACCTCGGGCGTTGAGATACTTGCCTCTGTGTTTCCTTCCGGGCCTGCGTTCCGTTTCCCGCCGAGCTGGGTCGATGAGCTGCACGACGCGGTTGGTTGGTGGACCCGTTCTGATGACCAGCCGTGGGGCCGAGCCGGCGGTGTAGCTCTGCCGCTCGCCCTTTCGGAGGTTCGAAGCTGGATCACCGGGCCGTTCAGCGGTGTGCGGAAGCAACCGTGGAGGTCGGCGATGGAAGACCTCCGTCTTGCCGCCGGCAGGTGCGGCCAGCATCTGCGGACGGAACTGGGCCAAGATCTCCTCGATGTGGACGACCAGTCCCGACGGCTCATCGCGATCGTCTCGCAGAAGGGAAAAGTCGACGGCGCGGTGGGCGGGTGGTTGGCGGGGGTGCCGGCGCCAAAGGCGACGGTAGAGAAGCTGCTGGCCCGGCTCACGGAGCCGGCGGTAGCCGTTGCGGCCTGGCGCGACCTGGTGGACGCCTGCCAGACGAGCGGAACCTCCGCCGACGACCTCGGCAGCCGCCGCGACTTGTTCCGCGCACTGCTGTCCAGGGCCGAAATCAGCCTCCGCATCACCGGGCGGACCCTGACCGGCGTACTTCACGACAGCGCCGCCTTCGTGACCGAGGCCCGTGTTCACATCGGTGATCTCGATCGGGACGACGTGGCGACGTGGCCAGGTCTTGATGAGGCGGCCGGGCTGGACGAAGCCGCGCGACTTGCACTGTGTGAGCAACTGATCGCCTCCCGTGCGCAGGGCGGCCACCACGTCGTATGGTTCGCGTTTGGTCAGGCCCACATCGACACCTCGTACTTCGCCGTGGGTCCGGTCACCTTCTACTGCGCGCCGATGATGCAGGCCATGATCGGCATGACCGGGCCAGGAAAGGAGTGGGTGCCTGCCGAGCTCCGGCGAACCGACGGGTGGCTGAGGCCTAAGGACATCCCCACTGACGACGATCTCGTCTTCGCCCGTGTCGATCTGGGTCAGGGGCGCTTCGCTGATCCAATCCGCCGCGCCACGGACCTCGCCCACGCGACCGTTGCGGTCGCGAAGTTCGAGACCGGTACCCGCAACTGGACGCCGTGGAGCGGTTACATCCACGCAGTCGATGGCCGTGTTACCGGCATGCCCCTGCTCTCTGCACCGAAGCCGGAGCCTGAGTTGGTGCCGCATGAAGATCCGACCGGCGATGTGCTGGAGGATCTCTCCGCCACGCTGGGAGCGCGGCTCTCGCCGGTGCCGGAAGAGCTGCACGAGGTGATCAACCTAATGCGGTGGTGGCAGGAGGCTGGGGAGCAGTCGAACCTGCCCCGCGTCGTTCTCGACGTACGCGTGGTGGAGTGGGTCGCGTCCCTTGTCGGCGGCGGCAAGTGGTACGAGTTCCTCACATGCACCTGGCAGCAGCAGTGGATCAGAAGCCGGATTCGAGCTCACCTATTCAATACGTGTATCGAAGCTGCCGGTGAGCCGCACGCTGTCGCGCCCGAGCACCGCGCGCAGATGACCAGCCTCCGCGGCAAGCTCCAAGTGAATCATGGTCGAGGTGCCTACACCAGTCACCTGGACCACGCCTTGGCGGCCCTGCCCGGCCTCCGATCGATGCACCCGGTTCACACCCGCACCAGTCGCCGGTTGACCACCCTCGCCGACCGGCTGGCAACAACCGCGACGCTGGAGCAGTGGTGCAGCCAGTTGGAAGTGGACTGGACCTCGCAGGTCGATCGCCTCCAGCGGCTGCGGAACGCGCTCGCCCATGGTGGCCCAGCCTCGTCGGACGCCGTGGACACTGTCGCGTCGTTCGGGCGCGATCTGGCACGGATGACGCTCCGGGTCACCCTGACAGGTCTTCTCGACGGCCGTGGCTCGGTGATCGCCCATGAAGAGATCAAGACTGCGGCCGACGCCTGGCGCGCCGGCATACCGCTCGCGCCTGACGTCGCCACCGCGTTGTTCGCCTAGCTAGACACCTGGCTCTCCGTCGGCGGCCCTATGTCGCGCTGGATCATCTTCAGGCCCACCTCGGCTGGCGGGCCGACCTCCGTGGGCCGTAGATCACGCAACTTGAGCCGTGGGCCGCAGATCGCGCAGTTTAACCTGTAAGGAAGAGCGAGTGGTGATTTCGCTGGGGGCTCGCATATCGTTTCCGAGATGCCCGCCGGCGATGGGAGCATGCTGGCGGCGCCACTGTGGCGGGCCGGGCGAACAATCCCTCTGACTCGTACGAGTCCCCCGCCGCAAACTGCGTTCTGCGCCCTCAAAGTGGTTGACTGCTTCGAGGCTTCGAGAGGAGATGCGGTTGATCCCCCACACCCACATCCAGCTTGATCCGGCTTTTCCGGAGAATGCACCGTTTTGGATGCCGGCAGAAGACGAAATCCATGAAGAGGGCGTCGGATTCTTCCAAGGCGTGTGGGCGATATTCGATGTGCCGTTGTCGGAAGCGGCCCAGGTGGTAGCCGACGAACGGGCTGCGGCAACTGCAGTCGACGCCGCGGCGAACGATGCTACGACGTTCGAGTATTTCGCCCGGTTGATCGAAGCACACAACCCTGATTTCCCGTCCGAAGATCCCGAGGATGAGGCAGGCATGGCCGCGCTTGCCAAACATGGTGACGTCGACTCGGTCACTCTGTGTCACCTTGAACTCGGGGTCGCCGGGCTAACGTATGCATTGGCGGCGATCGGGTGCGTGCCGGCTGCCAGTTGCCGCAGTCACGCCGAGCGATCCTGGGCCGAGCGGCCGGTGGTTGTGGCCGCCATCGACCGAGTGCACGCGGACTGGTTGCAGCCGCTGGTCGAGAGCGCGTCCTGCGGATTCGACCTCGATGACCTGCGTCCGCAGTTTCTGACTATCCATGCGCGGTCGATCAAGGAGATGATGGACTTGGCCGCAGCCATTCTGGCCAAGGCTGAACACGATCCGCCACCGCCCCTGTGCTGGGGGCCGTCCTCGAATGATGAACAACCCCCGGAGGATCGCGTCGAAGTGGACGGGCAGCAGTCGCTGTTCAACTGCTGAGCGTCTGGCGAGTCATTGGACGCTTCTTCCTGGCAGCCCTGTCCGTCGTAGCCTTGGGGAGGTTCTTGGCTGCTCGGATCAACGGGTCGCCAGTAGGACTGCGACGGCCTGCTGAGAATTGGCCGGAAGCCGGCCCGCTTTTGGTCTGCCTTGGGAAGGCTCCAGGCTCCATGTGGCGGCCGGGCGCGGACGGCCATGCCGATCACTATCCTGGTGGCATGGGGCAGGCGGGCTCTGGTAGCGGCACTGACGCTCGGGGTTGGGTCTCGACCCAGGCCGGCGCGCATCTGCGCGGGCGCCGGGTACGCGACACAGGACCAGAGATCGCCCTCCGCAGCGCCGTGCACGCCCTCGGGATGCGTTTCCGGCTGCAGCGACAGGTGGTCGGCCGCTGCAAACCTGACCTCGTGTTCATGGGGCGGCGCTTGGCAGTGTTCGTTGACGGCTGCTTCTGGCACGGTTGTCCCCAGCACGGACCGCAGGCCTTCCGAGGACCGAATGCGGATCGCTGGCGTCAGAAACTGCGGGACAACCAGGAGCGGGACCGCCGCAACGATGCTGCCCTGGCCGATGCAGGGTGGCGCGTGGTGCGACTGTGGGAGTGTGAGATCAAAGCTGATGTGATGGCTGCGGCCCGACAGGTGCAGCGGGCTTTCCAGAGCTGACGAAGCGCGCGCCGAAGTGGCAGTTGTTGCGAAGGGGGCACGTTCGACAAAGTTGCCTGCTGGGCTCAGTCCGGCAAACGGTAGCGCCCAGTAGCCGCACGGCTGCCATGCGCGATGCTGCGTGTACCCCAGACCCAACGAGCAGCGCGAGGTCGAGCCTGCCGGCGGTGAGTCGGTTCGTCGTGTGTGAGTCGCTGCCGACCACTCGTGCTGCCACGCGGGTTGCCGTCTGGTTGGGTACCAGGCGGTCTTCGCCGAGGAGTAGTCGGAAGAGGTCTGTCTCGGCTGCCCGCAGTCGGAGTTTGATCTCCAGCTGGTCGGGGTTGTGAGCGACGTCGGGGTCGTCCAGCAGCGGGGCGAGCCGCTCGACGGCGTTACGAAGCCTTGACGTGGTCCTACCGTCAAGAACGCGTTCCAGCAGTTGCCGCGTCAGGGGGGCTGTGTCTCGTAGAGGTTCCAGTGTGGCGCCGAGTCCAGGCTGGCCACCGATCATCGCCACCAGCGCCGCCAAGGCGGGTGCACGGCCCTGCGACGGCAGCAGGTACCAGTGATCGCCCAGACGCTGACGGGTGGCGTGCTGAGCGAGAATTTTGCGGACGGTACCCCACTCGCGGTGCTCGTCGTCTGACGTTTCCTCTTGAGCCATGAGTGCCAGTGCGGCGGCCTCACCGAGCATCGGTGGTACGGCGTTGCCGATCTGTCGGAAGGCGTCACTGCGGGTTCCGGCGAAACGGAAGCTGTCGGGGAACGTCTGGATGCGTGCTGCCTCACGGACGGTGAGGGTGCGGTGCTCCTCCGGGTGGATGTACCAGTAGCCATCCTTGGCGATGTGCGCGGTGATCGACCGACTCCGGTCGTCCCAGTCCAGGCGCTTGTACTTGTCATCAAAGGTGTCGGCGGTGTACCGACGCAGGCTCGGGTCGATGGCGGAGTAGAGGGTTTTCGACGTCATCAGCGCGAAGACTTTGCGGTCGTCATCCCGGACGGGGCGGGTCATGTGATCGAACACGAGCCCGTTCTCAGCATTGCGTCGCATGCGCTGGGCGAATGGGCTCAGATGCTCTGACCTATGTTCCATCCGACGTCCGCCGGTGCCCAACTGTAGCCGCGGCAGGTCATGGATGGCCTCTCGCAGAGTCGTGAAGTGCTCGGCCTCCTCCGGCCAGGTGAACGCCCCATCGTCTCGGCGGGCGAGCAGGATCAGCCGCTGGCGGTGTTGGGGAACTCCGTGGCGCCACGCGTCGACCAGCCGGACCTGTGTGCGGTAACCGGCCTGCTCCAACGTTGCGACAATGGTTCGCACCACGAACATCTCATCGCCAAGTGCCATGTCCGGCACGTTCTCCATCAGCACCGCTCGTGGGCGGACCTTGAGAACGACGTCGACGAAGGCACGCCACAGTTCCTTGCGGTGGTCTTCTTCGTCTCTTTTGCCCGCTTCGACCAGACTGCGAATCTTGCTACGCCCCGCCCGGCTGAACGGCTGGCAGGGCGGCCCTCCGGCCACGAGGTCAATGTTGACCTTCCGGAGGAGTCGCACGAGACCTGCCCGGGCGACGTCATCGCCGAGATCGACGTCCAGAGCTAGCCCTGGAAAGTTCGCCCGATGAGTGTCCAGCGCCTTGCGGTCGTGGTCCACGGCGGCGGCGACGGTCCACCCTGCGTCGGTCAGGCCCTGGCTCAATCCGCCGGCCCCGGAGAACAGGTCGACCGCGAGGCGCCCGCCCGCAGCCAGCCGTTGTTCACACCACTGCGGGAATGACTCCAGGCTGCAGCTGTCCTCGCGAGGGAGGAGTCGAAGGTCGTCGCTCCGCTGCAGCTTCACACCGTAGGTGGCCACCCGGACGCCGTCCCCCCAATCGGTACCTCACGCAGATTTCGGTCGCACGTGTGTATGAACGACCGGTCAGGCACACTGTACGACGATGATCGCTTTTCGTCACGTCGCAGCGCTGCACTGTCCGGGTCGTCCTCGTCGGCGCCCGCCGGTCTCGCCGGTCTCGCCACTGTAGGCGGTCCGTCCGCCGGCACGCCTGGTGCCCCCAACCCCACCAGGTCGCGGTGATCTCGCCCCGTTCGTGGGACGGAGAACGTCGGAGAGGGGTCGTATGCTGGCGCCCTGTAACACGAGTGAAGGGCACCGATGACGGTCGAGCCGCGCGCACTGCACGCACCCCCCAACGCCGCTGCTCTGATCGAGTCCCTGCGCGCCCTGGGTTACCACCTACCGGACGCGATTGCCGACCTAGCCGACAACTCTGTGACCGCTGGCGCCCGCTCGGTCAGCGTGGAGTACAACGCCGATCGGGGAACCGGCTGGGTGGCTGTGGTCGATGACGGCAGGGGCATGACCGAGGAGCAGCTCCACCGGGCCATGCACCTAGGCGTGGATGGACCTCTGGCGCCGCGCCCACGCGGGGACCTGGGCCGTTTCGGCCTCGGGCTGAAGACTGCCTCGTTCTCGCAGGCCCGCAGGCTCACCGTTCTCACGCGCACGGCCGCCGGCGCCATGGCTGCCCGCACCTGGGATCTGGGATTCGTTGCTGAGCGGGGCGACTGGTACGTCCTCGACAGCGTTGATGACGAGGCGCTACGCATAGCAGAGCAACTCGGGATGGCCTTCCCGGGGACGATGGTGCTGTGGCGTGACCTCGACCGCTGTGGTTACGGGAGTCAGCTGACCGACGGCATGGCCGGCGTGCGCGACCAGCTGGCGGCGGTATTCGGTCGCTTCCTGCGCGACGGACGCCTCCGCCTGACCGTCGGTGGCCAACGGGTGCGGGGTTGGGACCCCTTTCTGACGGCGCACCCAGCGACCCAGGACCTCGGCTCCGCGCTGGTGGAGGGCGGGCTGTCGACCGCCGGCGTGACACCTTACGTCCTTCCGCACCCCTCCCGGCTTACCAACGTCGAGGCCCTGGCAGCCACCGGTGCCTCGGGGTGGAGCTCGCACCAGGGTTTCTACGTCTACCGCAACAACCGTCTCCTCACGCTGGGAGGCTGGCTCGGACTCGCCGGCCTGCGCCGCACGCCGCAGTGCCAGCTCGCACGCATAGCGGTCGAGGTCACCAGCGACGACGACCACTACTGGCAGGTCGACATCCGTAAGGCCCGGGTCAGCCCGCCACCAGTACTACGCGACCGGCTACGCGAGATCGCGGTGCTCACACGTACGCGCTCCGAGCAGGTCTTCCGCCACCGTGGCACGTCGGTGGTTCCCGCCAGCCGGAGGGACAGCGGTGCACTGACCTTCGTCTGGCAACAGCGCAGCCGGCGGGGCCAGATTGGCTACCAGATCAACCGGGACCACCCAGTTGTCGCAGCCGCACTGGCAACCCAGGAAAAGGCGGCTGTAGAGGTGGCCCTACGACTGGTGGAGGAAGCACTGCCCGTCGGCCTGATCGCTACCGAGGTGACGGCCGCTCCCGACCGCGCGGCGCAGGCACCTCTCGACGGCGCTGGCCAAGACGAGGTGGCCGCACTCTTTCGCGCCGCGGTCGCCGCGCTACCCCATGAACCGCACAGCCGGCAGGCTGTCGTCGCCGCCCTCCGGTCGACCGAGCCGTTCAATCGCTTCCCCGAGGCGCTCGACCGCGCCTTGGACGCCGAAGGAGCAGCAGGTGCACATTGATCCGTTCACGATGGCCCTCGACGTCGCCGAGAAGCTTCTATTGAGCCAGCCTCGTACCGATCGGACGATCGAGCGGATCCGCGAGGCGGCCGAGACCGCCGCGAAGCCTGCCAGCGTGATTGGTCCTGTCGATGTTGACCGGCTCGTCGAGGAGTTGGAGTCGCGATTCGACGTGTGGGTACCCCGCCCGGTGGCAGTGACCAGTCCCGACGCCCACCAACCGTGGTACCCGGAGCGCCGGGAGAAGATTTCGTTTGACTACTGGAACCGCTACCGCACCTGGCTCGCGTCCCGTCGGAGCTGGAAACCCCAGCCGGTGGAGGCCCTGGACGAGGCGACCGATGTGATCCTCGACCGCTTGGAGGACCCAGAACGCGCCGGCCCGTGGGCCTTCTACGGGTTGGTCTACGGGCAGGTGCAGTCCGGCAAGACCGCCAACTACACCGGCACCATCTGCAAGGCTGTGGACGCCGGTTACCACGTGGTGATCGTGCTCGCCGGGCGACACGAGAGCCTGCGCACCCAGACCCAGGCACGGCTGGATCTGGAGTTCCTCGGGTTCAACACCAGGGTCACCCGCACCCGCGGTGAGGGTGCGGGACTCGGCGATATCGGCGTGGGCACCCTGGGCCTCCGCCACCCCGTGCAGTGCTTCCCACTGACGACAACTGAGTCGGACTTCAAGAAGGCAGTGGCCCAGAGCACCGCCGTCGACCTGCGCAAGAACCGCGTTCTGATCGTTGTCAAGAAGTACAAGAGTATCTTGGAGAACCTGACTGGCTGGTTGGCCAACTTCAACAAGGACGGCGCCTTGGCCGACCTGCCGCTGTTGCTCATCGACGACGAGGCCGACGACGCGTCGATCGATACGCGCAAGACTCCTGACAAGAAGACGCACAGCGATCCCGAGCACGACCCCACCGCGATCAACGCGGCCATCCGTGACCTGCTTGGCCTGTTCGACAAGAGGGCCTACCTCGCCTATACGGCCACCCCGTTCGGCAATATCTTCATCCCGCACGACACCGACCATCCGGAGCATGGTCCCGATCTGTTTCCGCGCCACCTGGTCCTCGCACTGCGGCCGCCGACGAACTACTGCGGCCCGGAGACCGTCTTCGGGCTCGAGGACCCCACCGCCGACGAGGTTCGTCAGCCCCTACCGATCGTCAGCGTCGTCGACGACCACGAAACGTGGATGCCTGACAAGCACAAGGGCGGCCACCGGCCACCGGCCCGGCTGCCTGCCTCACTGGTAAACGCGATCGACGCCTTCGTGCTGGCTACCGCGGTGCGTAAGGTCCGTGCCGCCCGGCCGGGCGGTCGGCCCGACCACAACTCCATGCTCATCCATGTCACTCGGTTCACCGACATTCAGACGGCTGTCGTCAACCAGGTCCGTCAGCACCTCGCGCACATGCGCGACACGTGGGGGGACCACGGCGCGGCCGGTGCGGCGCTGCGACGACGCCTGTCCAAGCTTTGGAAGCAGGCCTTCGTTCCCGTGCACCTCGACCTTGCCGCCCGCGATAACCTCGGTGACGCCGTGGGCGAACCGGTGGTCCTCAAGGAGGTGCAGGAGATCCTGCCCGAGGTGCTTGCGGAGGCGGCGGGCAACGTCAAGGCGATCAACGGCACCGCGCAGGACGTGCTCGAGTACGGGTCCACGCCGGTGACTGTCGTGGCCGTCGGGGGCGATAAGCTGTCCCGGGGTCTCACGCTGGAGGGGTTGACGGTCTCCTACTACCTGCGCGCGTCCAAGGCCTATGACACGCTGCTGCAGATGGGCCGCTGGTTCGGCTATCGGCCCGGCTACCTGGACGTCACTCGCCTGTACACGACCCAGGAACTGGTCGACTACTACGTCCACATCACGCGCGCCAACCGCAACCTGATGGACGTGGTCGGCACCGTGGCAGCGAACGGCGACACCCCCAGGGACGTCGGGCTCAAGATCGAAGATGGCTACGGTCAACTCCAGGTCACCGCCGCAGCCAAGCGACGATCTGCCACCACGCTGTCCTTCACCTTCTCCGGTGAGCGACCCGAAACACTGGTCATGCTCTCCGACCCGGTGACGAAGGCAGCGAACAAGACGGTGTTCGACCGGCTGGTCGAGAACACCCTCAACTGTCCCGAGCTTTCGGTCGAACGACGCCCCCGCGGTCAACGAGGCTACTTCCGCTCCGAGGTGCCCGCTGCCGTCGTCAAGGACTTCCTGAACGACTTCCGGGCGTCGCCCCGGAACGTCCAGGCCACCCCGAAGGTCCTCGTCGAGTACATCGAGGCACAGGAGAGCAAGGGTGAGCTGACCCGGTGGATCGTAGCGATCGTCGCCGGCAAGGCCGACACCACCGACACCATCGACGGCGTCGAGCTGCGGCGTATCACCCGGAAGAACACCACCAATAGCGACCCCGCTAGGTGCAGGGAGCACGAGGTCGGCGTGTTGGTCAGCCCCACCGACGAGGCGATCGGCTTCGACGCCGAGCAACTCGCCGCCGCGAAGAAACGTACCCAGGCTCTCGCCGGAGACCAGACCACGGTGAAACGCCCCAGTGGAAAGGTGCTGCGCAGGATGCGGGACCCCGCCGAGGGCCTGCTCGTGGTCTATCGCGTCGACCCGGGTACCAACCAGGACGACGACCTCCTGATCGGGTTCGCGGTTCCGTTCCCGCGGTCCGACAACGCCAAGCGCCTGCAGTACAAGGTCAACAACGTGTTCATCGAGAACCTCGCCAAAAGCCTCCGCGCCGAGGAACTGGGCCAGTCCGAGGACGATCTCGAGTGACCGCACACACCGTTGATGAGATCGCCCGCCTGTTCGCCCAGATGGAACTAGCGCCCCCCGACCAGCCCGGTGTCCTGCGGCGCCGGCTGCGTGCCGACCTGCGTCATCTCGACATCCACGTCGAGGTCGCGCTGCCCGAACGGACGCGAGCGCTGGTCGTCACCGCCGCTGACGCCGTTGACGACCAGCAGCTACTGAACACCGCCGGGCTCAGGTGCAGCACCCAGGGCGGGACCGTCCGGGTGCAGGCCGAGCCGAACGTCGAGGCCGAGCTGTTCTGCACTCTGGTGGCCGACCTCGTCCATCACGCAGGTACCGCCGCCGCCCAGCCGACAGCGGCGCTGGTACACCGCATTCGGTGCTGGCAGAAGATGCTGGCGGCCGGACTTAACACCGGCCTCTCGGCGCAGGCTCAGCTGGGCCTTTTCGGTGAACTCGTCGCCCTTCGCGAGATCGCCCTGCCCGCTTGGGGGCCGGCGGCCCTGCAGGCGTGGGTGGGGCCGACGGGCGCCCCCCAGGACTTCCGGCACGGCCGCGCCGCGCTGGAGGTCAAGTGTGTGTCGTACCGCGATCCGGAACACTGCCGGATTAGCAACGAACGCCAGCTCGACACCGCCGACATCGAGCTCCTGTGCCTGGTACACCAGAGCGTGCGCTCCGGCTTCGACGGAGGTGTCACCCTGCCCGAGATCATCGATGCTGTGCGTGCCGACCCTGCCTTGGCCGGGTACCGGTTGTTGCTGGAGGAACGCCTGCTGCACGCCGGTTGGCTCGATGTGCACCGCCACCAGTACGAGCGTGAGCGCTACGGTCTCACGGCGCGACGTTGCTACCAGGTGGTTCCAGGTTTTCCACGCCTGACCCCCCGCGATGTTCCCACCGGGGTCCGCTCGGTGAGCTACTCGGTGGAACTCGACCAGTGCGCCCCGTTCCTCCTCACCGAGCGCGACCTGGCGCAGCTGCTGCGTCAGCACACCCCTGAGGAGGTGCCGTGACCGGCAACACGGACCTTGCGGACTTCGCCGAGGACCTTCGCGTCGAGGTCAATCAGCGGCTGGCCCTCGAGCCTGAGAGCATGAACGGCGACATGTTCGTACGCGTGGTCGGCGAACGACTGATGGCCGACGGGGCACTAGAGGACCTGCACGTCTGCTACCTGCGGCAGACGGGCCGCCCGTCGCTCGAAGTCGCCGGGTACCACATCGGCCAGGACGGCACCGTTCTCGATCTGGTGACCAGGGCGACCGATCGGGGAGCCACGACAGTCACCAGAAGCCAGGTCGACCAGCTCTTCCGCCGTGCTGCCGCGTTCGCCGAGGCCTGCCGCGACGGCCTGCACCGACGGATGGAGGAGTCCTCACCCGCATACGACATGGCGCAGAGGATCCACGCCGAGTGGCAACAGCTCCGAAAGGTTCGGATACTGCTCGTCACCGACGGGCGTACCACGCTCGACCGTCTCGACGCGGGCATAGTCGCCGGACTACCAGCCACGTACGACGTCTGGGACATCACCCGGCTGCACCGGCTGGCAACCTCAGGGCGTGTGCAGGAGGAAATCGTCATCGACCTTGAGGCGATGGGGGAGGTGGTGCCGGTACTGGAGTCACCGAAGCAGTCCGATGGATATCGCTGCCTGCTCGCCGTGCTGCCGGGGCAGCTGCTGGCTGATCTCTACGAACAGCACAGCGGCCGACTGCTGCAACGCAATGTTCGTGCTTATCTGCAGGCGCGCGGACGCGTGAATAAGGAGATCCACACGACACTCCGGACGGCCCCCGGCCGCTTCTTGGCCTACAACAACGGCATTTCGGCCACCGCCACCGACGTCGCGTTCCGAAGGGTGGACGGAGCCACCGTGCTCACACGGCTGCACGACTTGCAGATCGTCAACGGCGGTCAGACCACTGCTTCACTACACCACGCGGCCACGCTCAAGGCGGACCTGAGCGACGTCCACGTCATGGCGAAGATCACGGTTGTACCGGCCGACATGCTCGACGAACTGGTACCGCGTATATCGCGTTACGCCAACTCGCAGAACGCCATCCGGCCCGCCGATTTCGAAGCCAATGGCGCCTTCCACGTAGGTCTCGAGCGCGTCTCCCGGGCGGTGTGGGCACCGGCGGTCGGCGGCGCCACCCGCCAGACCCGTTGGTACTACGAACGCGTCCGCGGTCAGTACCAGGTAGAGCGCAGCCGACTGCGCGGCAGGGGCCAGCTGGGTAGGTTCGAGCAGGAGCATCCCCCGGCCCAGCGTTTCGGCAAGACCGACGCTGCCAAGTACGAGATGGCCTACCTACGGCAACCCCACACCGTCAGCCTCGGCGCCGAGAAGTGCTTCCACGAGTGGACCCTGCAGTGCCATCTCGATGAGCGAGACGAGCCGAGCGTCCAGTACTTTCAACACCTCATCGCTAAGGGCATCCTCTTCCAACGGATCCGCTCCCGTGTCCTGGGCATGAAGCTGGGGGGGTACCCCGGTCAGACCGCCGCCTACGTTATGGCCCTCATCCTGGAGCGGCTCGGTGGGGGAATCGACCTTGACCTGGTGTGGCGTCTACAAAGCCTGCCCAGCTCGGTGGCGGCCGTGATCCCGAACGTAACCGAGCTCGTTCGCCAGGTCATCATCGATCCGCCCGACTCGGCAAACATCACGGAGTGGTGCAAGAAGGAAGCCTGTTGGCACAGCGTTCAACAGGTTGCTTGGCAACCGCCGCCCGACCTCGCCGGCCTGGCCATGGCACCATAGGCATCCCTCGCCAGTGGAAAATGGAAAGATCCCTAGGACCAGAAAATTGCCTCGGCACGTCCGTACTCGAAGAGCTCCCCTGCCTATCAGCTGACAGGACCGCTATGGAGAGCAACTCTGTTCGCGCCTGAAAGGTTCGTCAACGATCCACCACGAGATGCAGCGGCGTGGCTGTCGCCCGGTCACTGATCCGGTGCGCAAGGCCTGCAGCGAGGGTGGAGGCCCCCTGCGGCCGATCCTGTCCTAAGCTGCAAGCAGAAGAATGGCAGCGGCGCCGCGATGTACAGCCCGAAGACCACGCCACCACCCTCGCTCCAGCTCACCCGGCGGGTAAGGGCGGCGGGCGCGGCGAGACGGTGTGGCAGGCGGCCCTGAGCAGCACTGCGTCCCAGACAATCGTGTCGAGGGCGGCATCGAGTAGGGCGGCGAGCCGTACGGCACCGAGTCCCATGCCGCTGCCACTGATCGGGGCGAGCAGCAGCTATCCGCCGCCGCGCGTCAGCAGCCAGCGCCGCCTCGACTGCGAGGATCTCAAGGCTTCACGGCTGGGTGCACTCGTGGCCGAAGTTCCGAACCCGCACGCCGTAAAGCCGGCGCAGCGCGCCCAACGCGGCGCTTGTTTTTTCGGAGACAGCCGTGTAGTTCTACGCAGCATTGGCGGCCAAGGCTGGTCGTGGGGATGTCTGCCGTGACGGGCGGTCTGCCACCGGCCGCACGGGTGCCTTGGTCGCAAACCAGCCGCGAAACGCTGCCGGTCGGTGGGTGGTCACGGCTGCGCGTCCCCACGCGCGTTGGGGCGCGGGCGGGACGGCGGGCGGGCGTGCCTGTCGGGCGAGGTTCATGGCCTGGCGGGCGTTGCGGGCGGCGGGACACATACCGCGGTGGTGGGTGCATTGCAGGTTGCGGCAGTTGCCGTGGTGGTCCGGTTGGTGTGCGGCGGTGACGTCGAGGGCGAGCCGCCACAGCAGCGGGTCGGTAACGTCGTCGGGTATCACGGCGAGCAGGCTGAGGCGTTCGCGAGACATGGCAGGACCCTTCCGTCGATCGTGTCCGCCGTCCTCCCGAATCGATGGGCCAGCGGTGGATACGATCGACGCCCATCTTCGTTTGAAGGTCAAGTCGTCTGCCCACGCTGGCGATCGTGCGGGCTCAGCACCCGCTGACCGTGCCAGCGCTGACGTCGGTGCCTGAGCCCGCTTGCGGGCCGCGCACCCTCGGTGGTGCGGCCTCTTCGACCGTGCGGTGGGTCCGGGATGGTGGAGTCTCGCGTGCGGCGTGTAGGTGGGCGCGGACGGTGGTCAGTCGCTGATCCAGGGGTGGCGACTTGGCCGTGCCGCTCGTAGGGCAGTGGCGTGCCTGTGGCGCAGTACGGGCACACCTCGCCGTCACGCCAGTGCTCGCCGTCGGGGTCGGGGCGGGGATAAGTGATTGCGCAGGTGTCGCCGACGAGGTCGATGCGCTCGCGCCGGACGGAGGCCGCGGCTGTCTCGTCGTAGTGACATTGGGCGCGAGTCTGGGCGGTGACGCGGCCAGCGAGGAGCTGCGGCGTCGCGCGGGAGGTGGGCTCGTCGGGAAGCAGCCATACCGGAGCGGCGATGGCGGCCGGCGGGGTCGCGTACGAGCCCGCTCGTTTTCCGCTCCCCCTCATTAGGCGGCCCGCTCGTCCGGGGTGGGCTGGTCGTGGGTGGGGTAGTGGGTGTCGGTGTAGGGCAGGTCGATGAGGCGGTGACGGCCGGTACGGCCGAGCAGTTGCCAGATCTGGTGGGCGGGGCTGGCGGCGAGTGCGGTGCGCAGTTCGGCGGTGGTGGTGGCGATGACCGTCTTCAGGTCGGCGCCGGCGAGGCGGTTGTGCAGGTTCGCCTCGCGTCGAGCGGAGGGTAGGTGCAGCAGCACCGGCCAGGCCCAGGTGCTCAGCATGTACAGCCGCTCGTATTTGATGACTTTGTCGATGAGGACATGCAGGTTCTCGCCGCTGGTGTCGTACTCGAGGAAGAACGGCACGGCCCGTTCGTGCTCGGTCCATATCCCTGCGCCGTCCGGGCGGGGGAAGCCGGTCGCTCCGGCGAGGATGATGTTCGGGTCGCCGCCTTCACGGTAGAGGGTGCCGGGTTCGTGGTAGGCCGACGCGGGCTCCCAGCGGGCCAGGTCGCTGTCGGGGTGGGTGCGGGCGTGGGCGGCGAGGTCGATGAAGACCTGGTTGCCGCCGAGCAGGTGCGGCAGGTCCGGTCGGTTGGTCAGGGAGTGTTTGCGGCGGCGGGCTTGGTCCCGGCGGCCTCGTGGGAGTCCGCGTTGGGCGTGGACGTGGTCGTAGCCGAGTTGGTCCAGGACGTAGTGGTAGGGGTGGGAGCCGCCGTCGGCTTTGTTGGGTCGGAACCGGTCGACCGCTCGCAGGGCGGTGAGGCGGCGTAGCCGGCGTTGGGTGAAGTCCAGGGACGGGAACAGGGCGGCGGCGATCTGGTCGGTGGTAAGCACGCCGTGGTCGTAGAGCCAGCCCAGGAGCCGGTTGTCGCGGGCAGTGATGCTGGCCTGCAGACGCAGCAGCGGATCCGCGGTCGGTAGGTGTTTACCCATGGGCACCAGCCCCTGGGGAGAGACCCGAGACTGGAGGGTCTGTCTGGAGTGGTCCCCAACTGCTGACAGCGGGGCTGACCTGGGCTGTGAGCGGCCGTGAGGGGTCAGGTTGGGGGTCAGGATCAAGACGGACGGTAGAACGGAGATCGGCACTGACTGCTGAAGCGCCGGGCACAACGGGTTCGGCGTGACGGTGCGGTGAGGGTGGGTGTGAGTCGGGCCGGTGACGCTGGTGAGGTTCGCGGTGCGGGGTGATCATCGTTGGTGCTCCAAGGTCAGAGGTGCGAGTGGGGGTGAGGTTGGTGCGCCCCGCGGCCGCAGCGGACGGAAGCAACCGGAGGTCCGCAGGGGCTGTACGGAAAGCTTGGTTGGACATGCCAACCTGCCTGGTCTCGCGCCGATGGCGAACTTCCGGCGACATTGGCAGTCAGTCGCCTGTCGATCGACGTTGGTCACAGCGGCTGTGACCTGCGGTGTGAGAGCCGCAGGCGTTGCCGTTCGGGTTCGAAGCGAACGGCAACCTCGCCAGTCCTCTGAGAGTGACCGGGTGGGCGCTTCGGTGGGTCGCTCCGGTCTGCTCCTCGACCGGCCCGGGTGGGCGTCGAGGAGCAGTGGTCGGTTGGTCAGGGTCGCGGCGGGTAGTGGTACTCGCCGTTGGCGACGGATTCTTCGTAGGGGCGTTCGGGGTCGTAGATGGGGTGTGGGGCTCGGGGCCGTACCTGCTTGAAGGTCACGGTGTCGGGCGGCCACTGATCGGGGGTGTGGGGAAGGTCGGTCAGGGCGAGGCGGTGTGTCTCGCCGATCGGCTGCCAGACCGGGTCGGCTGGGTGGCCGTGCTCGGGGTTGCTGGTGACGACGGTGAGGTGCCGCGTGTTGCGGCGCTCGAGGTAGCGGCGCAGGTCCTGCTCTCGCCGGGGGTCGGCGGCGTGGAACAGCAGGGTCGCCAGGCCGGTCCGTTCGGCCAGTAGCCGGTAGGCGTGGACGTGGTCGGAGAGGTCGGCGGGACGGATCTCGCCGGGGTCGGGCTGGTACCAGAACGCGTGGCGGTCACGGTCGTGGATGTACTCGCCGTGCCAGGCGGCATGCCGCGCCGCGGTGACGCATCGGCAGGTGCGCGGTGACCACCAGGTGCGCAGGTCACTACCGGGCTCGGTGAGCGCGTGGGTGGCCAGATCGACGAAGAAGGCGTTGGCCCGCAGCAGGCCGGGCAGGCCCACATGCTGGCGGAGCCGGTCGCGGGCCTGGTACGCCTGCGCCGGTGTGACGTCGTGGTCTTCGCCGAGTGGGGTGAGTTGGGTGCCGATCGGGCCGAGGCACCACCAGGTGTCGGCGGTGGCCGCGGCGCTGGTGTTCCAGAGGCGGTCGATCCAGCCGCGGCGGGCGAGGATCGCCAGACGTCGGGTGGCCGACGCCGTGGTGGTGGCGAAACCGAGTGCGGTGAGCTGCGCGGTGGTCAGGACGCGGTGCTCGGCGAGCATCTCGACGGCCCACCAGTCGGGCAGGCGCATGCGGCCGCTCTCGGCGAGGAGCAGCTCCGCCGGGATCGGTCGGGTGGACGGGACAGTGAATTGGGGATGGTAGGTGGTCGGCATGACCGGTACCTCCAAGGTGGCACCATCCCCGGATTGGGGGTGGCAGGGGTGGATGAATGCCTGTGCGACCGCGTCGGTGCGGCACACCTCGGGCGGATCACGCCATCGCGGTCGTGCGTCGCGGCGGGTGACAGGGCGGTGCCAGATCGCCGGTTCCGTGTCCGGACGGCCGCCCGGGCATGGAACCGGCTGGTCCGCGCGGCCGGATCACCCGCCGGTACCTGCGGTAAGGCGAGAATCCGAGCGCGGCTTCTGGTGCCGTCATTTAGGAACCGCCGTTTGTGTGCTCTGGCGAACGCCTGCCCCACTCACAGCCACTCACAACGAGGGGTTTTCTCAGTTGAGGTGATCCGTCCCAGGAGCCCTCACCGGGGGAAGGTGACGGGCGCCGTGAGAAGAGGGCTCCTGGGACAGCCGACCTACGCGACTGCCGTCGAGGTGGCGGCAGCGGTGGAGAGGCGGCGGCTGGCGGCGCGCAGACTGGCCCGGCGTTCGGCTCGCGCCGCCAACGCCTCGGCGGCCTGCGGCGACGCCACGCCGGTCAGCATGCCGCTGGCGAGGGCTTCGGCGAGGCGGGTGTCGATGCGACCCAACCGCATGCGCAGGGCGTCGGTGCTGATGCCCATCCGGGCCGCGATTGGATCCATGGCCCGCCGTCCCAGTCGCACGTCGATGTAGGGCTGCTCGTCGTCGGCGTCGAGGATCCCGAGGCGCACCGCGCGGCGTACCAGCAGGTCCGGATGCCCGTAGGGCACCTGCGGGGTCCGCGGTCCCGTGACGCGCTCCACGTCCTCGACCGTGGTGAACTCGCCGGCCTGCTGACGCAACGCGTGCCCGGCGCGCCACCCGGCCCGGCACAACGACGCGTACGGCGCCCGGCGGGCCACGTCCACGTGGTCGCGCAGCGCCGCCAGGAAACCCGCGAGGATCTCCGCGCTGATGTCGTCGGGGTCGCCGCGGTAGCCGTCGGACAAGCGCCTGGCGTAGCGGCGCAGCGCCGGCATCGCCATGCCGACCGCGGCGATGACCCACTGCGGTCCGTCCAGGCGGGCACGACGGATCAGCTCCCGCCACTCCGCGTCGCGGACGGTGTAGGCGCGCGGGTTGGCCAGCAGCCAGTCCCGCAGCGCCGGCAGCGCCAGGACACCCTTCGGCAGGCCGTCATCCGGACCGAACTCGTCGAGGTCGAGGGACAGGGGCGCCGGATCGCTGGTCAGCGCCGCGAACGCCACGTCGACGGCGTCCAGGGGCGCGGCGGGCGAGATCGTGTCGGACACACTCATGATCAGTACTCCTCGGTCAGAGACCATCGAGGTCGCCGCGGTCTTTTCGGCGACGCTGGGATGCCGATTACGCCACGACCCACTCACAACGCTCACAGCGCAGGTCAGGCCCGCTTTTCGCCCCCAGTGGACCGCCGTAGCGCTCCACCCGAACTCCGGGCGCCAGTCCGGCACCTCGCGGGCGACGCGGACGGGCTGCGGTACGGCTGAGCAGGACTGTGAGCCACCGAGGTGCACCGTGGACGGCACCCGGACGGCTCAGCGAAGAGGTCACGATCGTCAAGCCGCGCCCACCGCTCACAGTGACTCACAGCGGCTCACAGACACTCACAGCCGCTGACCCCGCCCATCTGGTCAGCGAATCTCGTCCGTCAGCGGCGATCGGATCACTCTCGTGGGGCACTGAACCACCTTGGTGGCATCGGACTGACAGCTCCGTTGAACTTCGTGCCACCGAAGGTGCGCCGCAGCCGTTCTCGCCGCCGAGGTCGCACCGCCGCTGGTCATCTCGCGCGAGGGGTGCTGGCAGGGCTGTGAGCGTAGGGGCGGGTGCGAGAAGTGACCCCGACAAGAGAGTCTCCGGGGCCCTATACACCCTCCCACTCACAGCGACTCACAGCCGCTCACAAAGACTTCCGGCGACTCACAGCGGCGTGGCATCCGCTGCCGGGCACGCCCGGTAGGCCAGCGGACGACGCCGGCGTGGCACGAACTCCGACCAAATGCCGCGTCCCTGTCCCTGGGCGTCATGCCCGGCACCTCACCCATGTCGACCGCTGAGGTGTGCGCACCAGTGGGGGGAACACTCTGTCCCGGATGCCTCGCCCGGGAAGCGTGCGATCCGGTGTCAACGAGGGCGGTCGATTGACAGGTTGTCCGTGCGGGCGGCGGCGACCGCGTCCGCGAGGACAGGAACATCGGCCTCGGCGCTGTGTCACTTCGTCCGGACACACGTTCACGAGCGGTCACATGACGTCGAGAAGTGCCGATCGGTATCGTCCGCGCGGCCATGGCCTCAAGGTGGGCACAGCATGCCTCCGTGCCTGGACCGGTGTCCGTGACGTCGCGCATGTCATCGATGCTCGTCGTTGACAAAATGTCCGGCGGATCGCTGATCAGGCCCGGGACAACTCTTCCTCGCGCGTCACTGGCCTGGAGTGACACTGGCGCAGGTTGGCCGAGGTTCGTCTCGTGGCGGCGATGGCCAACCGGCATGACATCACCGCGCCGCGTAGGCGGGTGTGTCAACCGCTCGCCAGAGGTGTCCGCGCTCGTCGGTGACGGACATGTTCCCGGACAACTTGTCATCGACTTGCATGAATTCCTGACCGGTCGTCGCCGCTGCCCGTGTGACACGTTGGCACCGCGGCGGAGCCGTCGGCGGACAGGCTGTCGGAGCATTCGTCAACCGTCACACCGCCCACCTGTCATCGACTTTTGCCACTGTCCGGGTGGGTTGGCGTCGAGGCGGCGGCGCATCGGCGTTGGTATCGGCGCCGGCTCCGTGTGAGCGCTCGGACGGGCGGCCTGTGAGTCCCTGTGAGTGGCGGTGAGTCAGGCAGGCGTTCGCCAGAGCACACAGGCGCGGGTTTACAGATGTCAGTGCCCTGACCGGCGTGGCGCGGAGCCGACATCGAGATGAGCGAGCACCGACGTAAGTACCGCTTGAGTCGTCCCGGCCGGCCGTGCTGGACGTCGCGAGCCAGATCGAGCGCCTGTCGGATCTGCTCCTGCGATCCGGCCGTGAGAACCGAGTCCGCATCCGGGCACCCGGTCTCACCGCCGCGCGCCCCCGTGCCTGACGCCGTACGCCCGTGCCCACCGTTGAGGAGATGACCATGAGATCGTCCAGACGCACTCGAACGGTGCCACCGCAGTCTGGGGAAGAGGCGGCCGCTGGTGAGCGGGAGCCGACGTGGACGGCCGAGCGGATCCGCGCCCTGGGCGCCAGCACCGACCTGGCCACCGCCGCGGTGGTGCTCGGCATGTCCCGCTCCGCCGCCTACAAGCTGATCCGCCGCGACGCGTTTCCCGTGCCGCACTTCCGCGTCGGGGCTCACTACCGGATACCGACGGCGCCGCTGCTCGCCACCCTGCACCTGGGTGACCCCGGCACCACGCCGGAGCGCGCCGCCGGTGCCACGAGTGCCCCACCGTAGGCGCGCGTTCCGCGTCGGCCGGGGCCCATCGCGTCCAACCCACGCCGCGCCAACGCGCGCGGCCCCTGTTCCAGCTCCGACCTTGCGCCGGGACCGTCGTCTGACGGTCCCGGCGACTTGATCGTGCCCGCGGATCACGCGTGGATGTCGATCGACGAAACCGATGCACCCCACCTGAACGAGGAGCGCCACCTGCCATGCCTGACGGAAGCATCTTCAAACGCTGCGGCTGCCGCCACCCCGACACCGGCAAGCCCTTCGGAAACGACTGTCCCAAACTGCGCCGCCCCAACCGCGCCTGGAGTTCCGAGCACGGCCACTGGGCCTACCAAATCGAACTCCCACCCACCACCGACGGCCGACGCCGCCAACTACGCCGCGCCGGCCTACCCAACCGCCGCGCCGCCGCCGACGAACTCGACCAGGCCCGGGAACTACTCGCCCTCGCCGGCGGGGACCGGCGGCGGCGCACCGAGGTCGCCGACGTGCTTCAGGCCGCGGTGCGGGCCAAGCGGCCGCTGCCCGAGGTCGACCGCCTCCGGCAGCGGCTGCGCGGCGACGGCCCACTGGCGGACATGGCGACCCTCGCCGAGTACCTCGCCGGCTGGCTGGAGCACCTCAACATCGACGCGAACACCATCGGCGGTTACGCGTCGATCGTACGCGTGCACCTCATCCCGCACCTCGGTGAGGTCCCGCTGGACAAGCTGCGCACCAGCCACATCCGCGAGATGTTCGCCGCGATCGGACGCCGCAACGACGAGATCCTCGCGGCCAGAACCAGCCCCGACCCGGCGGTGCGCCAGTCGGTCGCCGGGTGCGCCCCACCGGCCCCGCGCGTCGTCAGCGCATCCGCGCCTGCCTGCGCAAGGCCATCAACGACGCCCTCGCCGACGAACTCATCGTCGGCTCCAACCCTGCCGCGCTGGTCAAAACCCCGGCCGACCGGCCGCTGCCAATCGTGTGGGAGGACGAACGCGTGCAACGCTGGAAGGACACCGGCAAGGTCCCCGGACCGGTGATGGTGTGGACCGACGCCCAGGTCGTCAACTTCCTCGACCACGCCGCGCAGCACGCTCCCGACCTGCACCCGATGTGGCACTACATGGCCTACCGAGGGCCCCGCCGCGGCGAGGCCTGCGGACTGCGTGACAGCGAAGTCCGCCTGCACCGACGGGAAACCACCATCAACAACCAGATCGCCACCCACGGCTACACCCCCGTGCAGAAACCCCCCAAGAGCAGAGCCGGCAACCGCGACGTCGCCCTCGACGCCGACACCGTCAAGGTCCTCACCGCCTACAAGGCCCGCCGCGCCCAGTGGCAACTCGCCGCCGGTCCGGCGTGGCCCGACACCGGCCTGTTCTTCGTCCGCCCCGACGGGCAGCCCTGGCACCCCAACGCCATCACCCAACGCTTCCGCCGGCTCGTCCGCAAAGCCGGTCTACCACCGATCCGGCTGCACGACCTGCGCCACAGCGCCGCCACCATCGCCCTCGACGCCGGCGTCGACATCAAGGTCCTCGCCGACCAACTCGGCCACTCCACTACCACCCTGACCCGCGACACCTACCAAAGCGTCACCAAACAACTGCACCAGGACGCCGCCGACGCCGTCGCGAAGAAGATCAACCAGAAGCGCCGCAAGGCGGGGTGAAGCCCAACCTCGCGAAGGCGGCAGCGGACGACCGCGTGCGGCCGGGCCGGTCCCGGTCTCGAGCGAATACGCTCGCGACGTGAGCGGTGAGGACCAGCGGCTGAGCCGGCGGGGCAGCTTCGACGAGGACCCGGACAACTACCAGGCGGCCCGGCCAGGGTACCCACGGCGGGTGTACGAGGTGCTTCGCGGGCTTGGGCTGCGGCCGGGTGCGCGCGTCCTGGAGATCGGACCCGGAACAGGGCAGGTGACCCGTCCCCTCGTGGACGCCGGCGCGTCGGTGCTGGCGGTGGAACTCGGTGGCCGGCTGGCGGCCCGGCTGCGAACGAACCTGGCCGGCCACGACGTGACCGTCGTCGAGGGCGACTTCACCACCGTGCCACTGCCCGACGACACCTTCGACCTGGCGGTCTGCGCCACCGCCTTCCACTGGCTAAACGCGGGCGCGGCGGTACGACGGCTGGCCCGCCTCGTTCGGCCGGGCGGAGGGCTGGCGGTGTGGTGGACGGTCTTCGGCGACCCCGACCGCAGCCCGCCCTGGCGCACCGAGCTGGACGCGGTGTATCGACGATGGCTACCGGGGCAGGAACGCGGCCCCGCCGGTAGGCCAGCGCCGCTGCGGGTCGCCGAGCGCACGGCGGAACTGCGGGCAGGTGACTGGTTCGGCCCCGTCCGGGTCGAAATGATCCGCTGGGAGCACCAGCTGACCCCGCACGGCGCACGCGGGCTGTGGGGGACCTTCCCAGACGTCCGCGAGTTGAGCGCCGACCAGCGCGAGGCGTTCCTCGACGGCGTCGCCGAGGTGATCGCCCGCCAACCCGGCGGGACGGCGGTCGACCACTACGTCACCGCGCTGTACACGGCGCAGCGGCGAAACAGCTCCGCCCTTCCGGCCGGTTCTTGAAATCGGGCAGCGGACGACTGAAGGGCGCCCAGCGATCCACGCTTTCAACAGGGACTGGGCCAGCCGGGACTGCAGAAGCCGGACATCACCTGCGAGCCGACGCGCCGATGCGCCCCTCCCAGTAGACGGGACAGCTTAGGGCCGCCCGGAAAGTGTTCGGGTGTCGGTGGTGGTGTGGCCGCGTTCGAGGATCAGCACGTAGGAGAACAGGCCCGGCTTCGCACCGTGCACCTGTTCGTGGGCGGAGAGTACTTCGCCAGTGCTGGGGTGGATGATGAGCTGCGTCTGGGAGTTGTCGGCACTCACGGTGAAGCCGAGGCCGGTTCGTCCGGCGAGGTCAGTCCGCTCGCCCTGGTAGCCGATGGTCGGCACGTCCGCGAGGACGCGCAGCGTGGCTGCGCGCTGTGCTCGGTCGAGGTATTGGCTGGTGGCGACGCCGATGACGCCGTGGACGAGCATGCGCGGGTAGGCGGGCTCGCCGGCCAGCTCGTATGGGGCCAGCGCACTAGCGAGCTCCGCGGGATCGGTGGGCAGCGGTTCGGGAAGGTACGGCTCGAGATCGCCGCTGACGTATCGCGTCGTCTTCGTCCCGGCAGCGGCGAATTGGCGGCGCTCGTCAGATGTCGGGCGGTGGGCGAGGCCACGCACGTCGGGGAGCCGGCGCGTCACCTCGCGGCCGGAGTAGTCGGCGTCGCGGCGCCAGCGCTGTAGGTCTGAGCGGGTGATGACATTGGTGGCACGGGTCCAGGATTGGGTGTGCAGGTAGCTGTAGGGCAGGTCGATGGTGCGATCGGCGGGGGCGGCGGTGATGGTGCCGGCGAGCAGGCGCAGGCGCTGCGGTGGGGTGAGGCCGGGCGCTGTCGCCGCGAGTGCCGGGGATGGGGACGCCGAGGGCGTCGCGGGAGCTGGTGTGGCCGATGACGAGCCGGAGGGTCCGGGTTGGCAGCCAGCGAGGAGGAGGCCGGCGAGCAGCCCCGCCGAGCATCGGCGCGTGGTGAGGGCGGTGCGGAGCAAGGTGTCTCGTGTCCTTCCGATGCGAGTTTGGTGCGGGTGCGCCCAGGCAATCTGTCCCGGTGATGGGCGTTCAGGTTCGGGCGGTCCGGCCGGTGCCGGGCATGGCGGTCATCGCGAAGTGCGTGGGATGACCCGGCGGGTCGTTAGCTGTGGTGTGCATGCGGTACAGGGCGGCTGTCATACGCGCGACGGCGGGGTGGTGGGGATGGACACGGCGGTGGTCGGCGATGGTGCGGGCGAGGAGTTGCCGCGCGAGTTCCTGGTGGCCGTGTTCGTGCAGGACGACGGCGAGGGTGGCTTGGGCGGCGAGGGTGGGTAGTGCGTAGGGTCCGTCGGCTTGGGTGTGGTGGCGGATGAGGTCGCTGTAGCAGTCGGCGGCGGCGGTGAGGTTCCCGGCGGCGCGGTGGGTGGCGGCCAGGACGCGCAGGGCGGCGCGGACTTGCGGGTTGGTGGGGTCCCGGAGGAGGTGGCGGAGGCTGCGGTGTCCCCACTGGGCCCAGGGCAGCGCGGCGGCTGGTTCGCCGCTGGTTAGGGTGAGGGTGGCCAGGAGCGCGGCGGCGCGGGCGGTCGCGGTGTCCAGGGCGAGCCTGCCGCTGGTGAGGTCGATGTGCAGGAGCCCGCTGTTCAGGACGTCGATGGCACGCTCGAGCGTGTTGTCGGCGGCGTGGCGCCGGGCCACGTGCAGACGCTGAGCCATGCCCATCATCGGGCCGGTGATTTGCCGGGATACGGCTCTCCAGGTGATGTGCAGGTCTGTGCTGGTCGCGCCGACGGTGACGCGGTGGATCGGGCCGAGTGCGTAGGAGGCGGCCTGGGTCGTCTTGCCGGGTGGGACGAGGTGTGGGGTGCGGTGCAGGATCACTGCGGCGACGGCGCTGCGGATCTCGTCGGCCGGAACCGGTGTGCGCCCGCAGGACGGCGCGCACAGGTAGACCCTGCCGCAGCCGGGCAGCTGGATGAGGACCATGGATCGCGCGCAGGTGTGGCATGCCAGGAGGTGGGGTGGCACGGGCGCGGCCTGCACGGTGCGGGCCCGCGAGACCCATTCCTCAACCGTCGCCGGCGACAGGCCATGGCCGCGGGCCACGTCCCGGAACGCTCGGTGCAGGCCGTTGACGGCGGCGTGCTCGATGCTCGCGGCGACGACATTGGCGACAAAGGCGGGTGTCCACGCGGCGAGGACTGGCGTCCGCGTCGGCATCGGCGTTCCTTCCTGCTGTTCGTGTTCAGGTGGTGGGTGCGGGTAGCACCGCTGGGCTGGTGCAGGCGGTCGCAGCCGAGGGCTGCGCATTTGGGCGGAGGGTGTGGCCGGCGGCGACAGCGGGGGAGTGCCGTCGCTGGCCACGTCGGTCGCCGCTGCCGTCCCTCTCCGGGCGGGCGACCGGCTTGTACGCCCCTTCGTGGGCCCAGCGCAGCTGGCGGGCGCCGAGGCGGGACGGTCGGGAGCTGTTACCTGGGCGTCTGCACCCCGGCCTAGCGCTGCGCGTCAGACTGGGGGCGCGCCGGCGCGGTGACGGTCGCCGGCCTGGCGATGTTGTCGGGCCAGGATCCGCGAGTTGGGTGAGGGTTGCGGCGCATCGGGGCGATGATCGGCCCGGCGAGCAGGGTGAGCGCGGGTCTCGGGAGGTAGCCGTGCCGGCGGTACACGTCCTGGCTGCCATGGATGGTTTCGGTCCACGAGGGCATGTCGATGCGGTCGAGGCGGCTCTCGTGGTGGGTGAGCATCGCCGCGCCGATACCGCGCTGCCGGGCGGCGGGAATGACGGCGAGAACTGCCAGGTGGTAGTGAGGTTCGGTGGGTCGGACCTGGGTGAGGAGTTGGTCGAGGAGTTCGAACTGCCGCGCGTGCGGGCCGGCGGCGTCGGCCAGTCGGCTGCGGTAGTTCGACGGTGGCGGGATGCTGCGGTAGCGGTGGAACCCCATCGCGGCGGCGCTCAGGTCGTCGGTTATCTGGATGTCGCCGAAGAACATGGCGTGTTCCACCCAGATG
This sequence comes from Micromonospora tarensis, assembly GCF_016803395.1. Lineage (GTDB taxonomy): Bacteria > Actinomycetota > Actinomycetes > Mycobacteriales > Micromonosporaceae > Micromonospora > Micromonospora tarensis. The sequence continues at coordinate 26,056 of NZ_JAEVHL010000007.1, forward strand.
ACCGCCACGTCGGTGAGGATCCGCTGCCGGCAGGTCGCGTCGGGCACCAGCCACTGGGCGAGCGGACCGGAATGCAGGGCGTCGGCGACGATTGCGGCGATTGGTTCCTTGTCCGCCCACCGGGCGGCACGGGTACGCGGAATGACGTCCATGAGATGCCTCCAAGGGCAGCGGATCGGGTGGGATGGTGCGGGCTCACCGGTAGGCGGCGGTGGCGAGGTCACCGACGGCGGCGTCGACCGCGGCGGTGATGTCGCGTACCTGCCGGTGGTGCTGCGCGGCGATGGTGCGTAGCTGCACGGTGAGGGCGGCGATGTCGTCGGCGAGGTAGAGGTGGTTGGTCAGTCCGAGGGTCGCGACGAGGCCGCCGAGGGCGGCGGTGTGGTTGTCGGGCTGGTCACGGCCGGCGGCGATGTAGTGCAGCCGGGCGCGGGCGACGACCGGCCACTTCAGGTCGGCGGGCAGGTAGCGGTCGGTCCGGGCCAGCCCGCCGAGGCGGCGGCGCACGTCGTGGCGCAGGATCCCGCCAGCGTGCAGGCCTGCGCGGGTGCGGTCGTACAGGTCGTCGGCGAACCCGCGCAACCACCCCCGCAGCGACAGGGCCGGATGGGCGTAGCGGATAGAGGCCAGGGCGGTATCGGCGATCAGGTCCCCGACCGGGTGGTCCAGGTGCAGCCAGACACGCTGCTCCTCGCCCGGCCCGGTGTCGCCGCTGGTGTCGAGAGCGATCCGCCCGGCGAGGAAAAGGTCGATGAGTACCGCACCGGCCAGACCGAGGGCGAGGGCCTGGCGGTGAATGTGCGGGTGGCCGGTGTCGTCGTCGTGACCGAGCAGGAACAACTCGTCCCGCAACGGCAACTGGGGGATGGAGGAGGCCATGTGGATCCCGCCCTCTACCGCGGCACGCCGGCGTGCTGTCGGAGGCGGGCGTGCATCCCGCCGTAGGCGGCCTGCGGCTGCGGAAGCAGTAGCTTGTCGACGGCGGCGAGGACCGTGTAGTTCGGGTCGCAGACGTTGCCGATCGGCGCCCGCCCGGCCTGCGACACCAGCTGGTAGGCGTCGAGCTGCTCCAGGCCGGTGAGGTCACTCACCCAGCCGACCAAGTCGCGGTGCGCGATCCGGTACGCGTCCTCGAGGGGACGGGCGCAGCCAACTGACATGATCGACGTGTCGGTCTCCAGACGGGGCCACACCGTCGGAACGCCCTTGATGACCTCGATGATCAGGGTGGTGGTCGTGGCGATCTCCACCCCGACGCCGCAGGCCTCACCCTCGCCCTGGCGGGCGTGGCCGTCGCCGAGGGCGAGCATCGCCCCGTGCACGTTCACCCCCAGGTACAGGGTGGCCCCGGCGCGCAGCTCCGGGCTGTCCAGGTTCCCGCCATGGGAGTCGGGGACGATCGTGGAGCGGGCCTCGAACCCGCCGGGCGCGACCCCGATCGTGCCGATCATCGGGTCCAGGGGCAGGTCGACGCTGTGGTCGCTGCCCGTGGCGTGGAAGCGGACCGTCCCGGTCTGCCGGTCGATGTCGTACACCCACACCCGCTCCTCCAGCGGCGGCTGCAGCGTAGCGGTGTGCGAGGTCGAGGTGAGTGCTCCGAAGTGCGGGAACGTCGACGAGACTCCCCAGTCCCGGGCGGGCTCGATGGCAGCGAGGTGGATCGCGAGGGTGTCGCCGGGCTCAGCGTCCTCGACGAAGAACGGCCCCGACACCGGGTTCAGGTACGGCATCCGGCACACCCGCGACGGCAAGTCCGCCGGCCCGCGCACGAGACCGCCGAAGCAGTCCTCCGTGAACACCCGCAGCACGTCGCCGGAGCGGACGTGGGCCACCGGCATCCGGCCACCGAAGGTGTAGGCCAACTCATCGCGAGCCGGACGGTAAGTGATCGTGTCCATGCCGGTCACACCCGTTCCACGTGACGGGCCTGCGGCTGCGCGGGCGCCAAACCCGACAGCGCGGGCCGGCGGCCGGCCAGGTACAGGCCGGCGAGAACGACCATGCCGAGGGCGAGCCAGGCCAGGCCGAGGCGCTGCGCGGCGATATTGGCGTTGACCACCACGTAGGCGAGGATCGCGAACCCGATCCCGGGCATGACCAGGTGCGCCCACCAGTTGCCGCTGCGCTGGCGGATGAGGTGGTGCACGACCACGGATACGTGCAGCACGAGGAAGGCGACCATCGCCCCGAAGTTGATCAGCGACGACAGAAGGGTGATCCCGTCGGCGCGGGTGGCCATGTAGAGGCCGAGGGCGAGGGACACGGCACCGGTGAGCAGGGTGGCGTTGATCGGCACGTTGCGGCGGATCGACACCTTCGCCAGGAACGCAGGCAGTTGCCGATCGCGGGCCATCGCGTACAGCAGCCGGGACGTGGCGACCTGCGCGACCATCGAGTTCGGCAGGCCCCACGCGATGGCCGTCGCCACCGCGCACAGGGTCGCCAGCCAACTCCCGCCGGCCACGGCGGCGGCGTCGTAGAACGCGGTCCCGTTCGGGTCACCATTCGCCAGGAGACCGGCCGGGTCGGGGACGAGTATCGCGGCCAGCCACGTCTGGACGATGAACAGCACCCCGGCCAGGATCAGGACGGCGGCCATGGCGCGGCCGATCTGCCGGGAACCGCCCTTGGTCTCCTCGGCCAGCATGCTGATGCCGTCGAAGCCGAGGAACGACAGCACCGCGATCGACACCGCGCCCGCGACGAGCGACCAGGTGAAGGTGTCGGCGTTGTAGAACGCCTCCCAGCTGAACCAGCCCCTGCCCGAGGCGAGGGCCCAGCCGGCAATGGCCAAGAAGATCGCCAGGACGATCAACTCGCCGACGAGCATGACCCGAGTGACCACCGCGGTCATCCGGATCCCGACCGAGTTGACGACCGTGTTGACCGCCACGAACACGAGCAGCCACAGCCACACCGGCACCGCCGGGACCGTGGCGTGCATCGCCATCGACGCCACCAGGTACAGCAGACCCGGCACGAGAACGTAGTCGAGCAGGATCACCCAGCCGACCAGGAACCCGACCGGCGCGCTGATGCCCCGACCGGCGTAGTTGTAGACGCTGCCCGACATCGGGAACGCCTTGACCATCTGCGCGTAGGAGAACGCGGTGAACACCAACGCCACCACACCGACCGCGTACGCCAGGGCCACCATCCCGCCGGAGCCGGCGTACACGCTGCCGAAGATCGCCATCGGCGCGATCGGCACCATGTACACCAGCCCATACGCGACCAAGTCGCGGAACCGCAGCCTCCGCGCCAACTCCTGCCGGTAGCCGTACCGGGCTAACTCGTCTTGCTCATACATCAGCGAGCCTCTCTTTCCCCATCGATTGCTCGGGCCTAGCGCCAGGTGGTGGACGCCCACCCGGCTTGAATGCGACGCCATCAGCGCCCGCGCCTCCGGCCGTTACTGGATCGCGTGCTGCCAGCGATGCCCCTTGAGCAGGTGATCCGCGTCGTGATCGAGGGTCGCGTCCGCAGCGGGAAAGATCGACCCCGATTGGTGGGGATCATCGGTCCGCCGGGACTCCACGGATCACGGGGAGTACTCGGTTGGATGGCTTCCGTCACAGCGGCGGTGATCGCTAACGTGCTACTCACGGCGGCCCGGAGGAGGAGGCGGGGATGGCGAGGAGCGCGCGTAGTTACCAGCGAGAGGCCGACGAGCTTCGCGCCAGCGGGTGGACGTACCGGCAGATCGCCTCGCACTGGCGGAAGCGGTACCGGTTCAACCCGCGGGTGGCCTTCCGCCTCGCGCACGGCCTGACACAGGCTGACGTGGCGCGGCGCTGGAACGAGCAGTGGCCAGACGCGGACGCGCCGAAGACCGCCAAGCAGATCTCGTACTGGGAGATCTGGCCGGGCCCGGCGGGCCGGGCACCGTCGTTGAACACGCTGAACAAGCTGGCGTTTCTCTACCGGTGCGCGGCCGGCGACCTGCTCGGCGGCGAGGACCACAGTCACCTCGACACAGCGGCCTTGCGTGCGAGCGAACCGGAGCCGCACGCGGGCGGGCCGACCGGCGAGCGCACCACCGGCGCTCCGCTGCCCGCCAGCACGGTCTTGACCCGGGTCACCGATCGGATCGTCGAGGACTTCGAGATCCTGACCGACACCTACCGGCATCTCGACTACCGGGAGGGCTCAGGCCGGGTGAGCGTGGATGTCGGCGCTCACCTGCACCGGATGTTGGAGGTCAGCAACCGCACGACCAACGCTGGTACCCATCACCGGCTGCTGCGCGCCGCGGGTGACGCCGCCCAGCTCGCGGCTTGGTTCGCCATCGACGCTCAGCGCTACCAACAGGCACACGGCTTCTGCCGGCTCACGATCTCGCTCGCCGAAAAGGCGAACGACCGAGCTCTGCACTCGTATGGTCTCGGCGTTCTCAGCCAGATCCACCTGCACCGCGGCGACGGCCGTACCGCCCTCAGCCTGCTGGGCACCGCCCGTGACGTCGGCGGGCAGGGCATGCCGGCCGCTGTCAACTCCTGGCTGGGTGAGGCGATCGGTGAGGCGTACGGCCTCCTTGACGAGCCTCGCCGGGGAATGACCGCCTTGGCAGAAGCCGAACGGGTCTTCGACGGCGTTAGCGCCGCAAACACGCCCGGCTGGCTGAGCTTCTTCAACGCCGACTGCCACGCCGCCCGGCTCAAGGGTCGATGCCTGACCCGGCTCAGCCGTCCCACCGACGCGACCCGCTCGCTCTACGAAGCGTTGACCCTGCTGCCCGCTGACTTCGTCCGGGAACGCTCCGGCACCTTCATCGACCTCGCGGTCGCGTACACGCAGATGAACCAGATCGAGCAGGCCTGCCATGCGGCCACCCAGGCTGACATCCTCGCGCGTCGGACCGGATCCGAGCGCAATCGCAAGCGCCTACGGCAGCTCCTGATCGACCTGCTGCCTTGGGCCGGCCTCGACTGCGTTCAGAGCCTCTACCGGCAGGTGCTGATTAACTAGAGCGCGTGCGTACGTCGACCCGCTCCGACCCGCTGTGACCCGCCGCTCCTGGATTGAACTGGTCATCCTGTCCGCCCTGTGGGGCGCGGTGTACCCGCTCATCACCGTCGCTCTGCGGGATCTCTCGCCAGCGCTCGTCGTCCTTGGCCGAGTGCTCCTCGCCGCGCTTCTGCTGCTTCCCCTCGCGATACGCCGGGACGCGCTTCGGCCCGTTTGGCGCAACCCGCGGGCGATCATCGAGACGGTGCTGGTGCAGTCCACGGCGCCGCTGCTGCTGCTCACCTACGGCCAGCAGTACGTGTCGGCAAGCGTCGCCGGCATCCTCCTTGGTGCGCAGCCACTGTTCGTTGCGCTCCTCGCCCTCCGCTTCGCACCTGATGAGCGTCCGCATGGCTGGCAGGGCCTGACCGGGGTGCTCCTCGGCCTGATCGGCCTGGTCTTGCTTTTCGGCGTTGACCTGCGTGGAGGTCGACTGGCGCTGCTCGGCGGCGCGCTCATCCTCGTCGCGGCGGTCTGCTATGCCGCAGGCGCGATGCTGATACATCGCAGATATGCCGAGGCTCCGCCCCTCGGCGTCGCCACCTCCGCCATGCTGGTCACCACCGCAGCCGTGGCCGTGCCCGCCTCGGCCACGGTTCCAAGCAGATTGCCCGGCTTGGAAGCGACAGCGGCCCTGCTCGTGCTCGGGATCGCGTGCACGGGCGCGACGCTCGCGTTGTTCTACAAGCTCATCACCCAGATTGGACCTGCCCGCGCCGCGCTCGCCTTTTATCTCTCACCCGCGTTCGCCGTCGCCTTCGGCGTGGCCCTCCTGGGCGAGCAGATCAGCATGGCCGCTGTCCTCGGGCTCGCGGCGATCATTGTCGGGTCCGTACTCGCCGCCCACCGCAGCGAGCCGACACCTCCGTGATGCCTGTTTCCACCCCTCGACGGGGCTCACCGTGTCGGGATCCCCGAGCGGTCTCGGGCCGCGTTTGGCGCAGCCTTCGTGTCCCGCCCTCACCCGCCCGGTCCTCGCGGGGGAGTTTCACCTCTGCAAGTTCATGCTTGCGGGCAACTCCGCCGCTCAAGACGTAGCGATTGACAAGCGCGGAGAGCTGCCGGGCCCTTACGTGATCAGCCGGAGTCAACGGCGGCGAGACGTACTCGACGCTTGGCCTCAGCCGATCGAGGCGAAGCGGTCGGAGAGGGCGTAGCGATGGAATACGACGTCTCCGACCTGTCGTACCTCGACAAGGCGGGCCCGGCTTGTTGATGTCCATGAGAATGACCCCGGGTTCACGAACCGGGGAGCGTCGGCCTCGCCGACGAAGAAGGGTGCCACGACGAGGTGCAGTTCGTCAGCAAGATCCGCCGTCAGCAGTGCGGTGTGTACGCTGCTGCCACCCTCGACTAGGAGCCGACCGATGCCGCGCCCGGCGAGGTCGGCCAATACGCGCGGGAATGAGAGCGGGTCGCCGCCGTCGGCGACCGTCGCCACCGACCCGAGGTGTTCCCGCTGCTTGGCGATCGCGCTGGTCTCGCAGTACACGATCTTCTCGATGTCACCGGTGGTGAAGAACGCCGCAGTGGGATCGAGGTCGCCCCCGCGGCTCACTGTGACCTTGACCGGCGTGGCCGAGAGTCCGGCGGCGGTCCGGGCTTCGCGGCGGGCTTCGGACCGCACCATGAGCCGGGGGTTGTCTCGGCGGACGGTGTTGGCTCCGACGAGGATCGCGTCGCAGGCGGCCCGCACCGCGTCGACCCGGTCGAGGTCCTGCTTGTTGGAGAGGATGAGTCGAGTGGAGCCGGCCGTGTCGATGTAGCCGTCGAGGGACATGGCGCACTTGAGCAGGACGTACGGTCGGTCACTCACGGATGTCACTCCTACGGTCTGTGGCGATGATCCGCTCGACGAGTTCTATGAACTCGTCTGCGATGGCGCATGAGTCCAGCGAGTCGAATAGGTCCTGCGTGATCCACTCGCGCAATCGTAGATTGATCCGCATCCGGTTGAGCGCGCTGCGGGCCGCTCCGCCCGTGGCGCCGTAAGGGATGATCTTCTTGTCCATGGAGACGGCAAGGTCGATCTCGTCCAGCGTGCCCTGACCGCCACCGAACACGAGGACGTAGTCGGCGTTGCGGACGACGTTCGGATGGCCGAACACGCCGACGGCCGCACCGAGGCTGGGCGGGCGGTAGTGATTGGCGATGTAGGTCATGATCTCGATGCCGACGCCTCGCGGTCCATGGTCAACGTCGAAGCGGTGGTTCATGAGCCATCGACTCACGGCGATGATGCAGCCGTCGATCGCCTTGTCGTCCGCGTCTTGTGATCGGCTTCCGCAAACCGAGATGCGTAGTGGTTGTTCGGATCGTGTGGGCCGGAACCACCCGGTTGTCACCGCGGCTTTGTCGCCAACCGGGGCCCCGCGCTGCTTGGGCGCGGTGAACGCGGAGATGGCCACATCGACCGGGGCGAGGCCGAGCATCACGCGGGATTCGTCGGGCATGAGGAGCCCATCGGCGACGCGCGCGAGCACGTCGATGTCAGTGACGCGCGGGCCACGCGTTCCTCGGATGAAGTTTGATACGTCGGACCGGTCGTGGCTGGTTAGGAGCGCGAGCTGGGTCTGCGTGCAGTCCGGGTGCGCTTCGAGGTAGATCTTGAAGAGGGTCCCGATCTCGCGGCGGGCCAGCGCGAGCCGCACGTCATCGCGCCGCCAGAACGGGAGCGAGACGCCGGTGACGTCGAACGTCTTGCGCCGAGCCACCCCGCCCCCCACTGGTCGTCGATCTGCGATGACCAGAGGGTAATGGATTTCGATGGAAGTTCGCGTGACCTGGTCCCACCGCTTTGTTGTCCGACGCCCGTGGACTCGGACCACGGGTCGCGTCAATTTCCTGATGTCGACGACAAGCCCACTCTCAATCGTGACCGACCATGCCGGACCTTCCGGGGGTCGAGGCGACGCGAATCCGATGGAGTTGAGGAGGGCACATGGTTGATCCCGTTCTGCGGCTTGACGCAGTTGGTGGGCTGAACGAGTCGACGATCGTCGTGACCGGTGGTGCCGGCTTCGTCGGCAGCCACGTGGTCGCCCGGTTGCTGGCGGCCGGCGCGACTGTGAAGGTCATCGACGATCTTTCGACGGGCCGGCTAGAGAACCTGGACGACAGCCTGAGCGGCGGCCTGACAGGCGCGGACATTCGGATCTGTGACGTGCGGTCGGCCGAGGCCGCAAACGCCATACGGCTGTGGCGGCCGGAGATCCTCATCCATCTCGCCGCGCAGTCGAGCCTGCCAGCCTCGACACGGTCGCCGCTCGTCGACGCGGACATCAATATCCGGGGAACGGTGAACGTGCTCGATTCTTGCGCTGAGGCGGAGACCGGGCTCGTCGTGTACGCGGCCACCAGCGCGATCTACGGCACGGTCGACGGCGATGCCCTGCCTGTTGCGGAGACCGCGCCGATCGCGCCGACCAGTCCGTACGGGCTGAGCAAGGCGACGGCACTTGAGTACCTCGACTGGTACCGAGATCACCGGAGCGTCGACTACACGGCGCTCGTGCTGGGCAACGTCTACGGGCCACGCCAAGTTGGCCCGATGTGCGGCGTCGTCGGCCTGATGGCGCAGGCCGCGATGGCGGGCGCGGACTTGGCCATCTTTGGCGACGGCCACCAAACGCGAGACTTCGTGTTCGTCGCCGACGTCGCCGAGGCGGTGACCGCCGCCTGCACCGCTGGCGGCGTCGGGCTGGTCAACATCGCCTCGGGCGTCGAGACGACCGTTGGCGAGATCGCCGGGTTGGTCTCTCAGGCAGCCGGCACTGGAGCTTTACGCCATGCCGATCCGCTGCCAGGTGAGGTGCGGCGCATGGCGTTGGACATCTCGAGGGCGAGGGACCTGCTCGGTTGGCACCCCAGGACCCCGCTCGCGGAGGGCATCCGGGTCACCGTCCGGGCCGCGCGGCGGCGCGATTCGATCAAGGAGGCGTCATGAGTTACGCGCGTCGATTTGCGGTCGGGCCGGTCGAGGTGCAGGTGACCTCGAATGAAGAATCGGTCCTTGACTACCTTGGCGAATTCTACACCGCGACGGGTGCCGCCTTGCCGGGCCACGACTGGACGGTCGACGCTCAGGTTGGCTTGCCAGAACCAGATGCGAACACCAACCAGTGGGGCGTTTCCTGGCGGATAGACCGCTCTGACCACACGGTCCATCTGCGCGCCGGGGCCCCCGAGAGCCTCTCCGTCACCGCCCGTAAGTGCGTACGGGAAGTCCTGGTCGACTGCTGCGAGCAGCGGCGATACACGATGTTGCACGCCTCCGCGGTCGTCGATGAGGCCCTCACGATCGTTGTTGTCGGAGACAAGGGAAGCGGCAAAACCACCCTTGCTCTGAAGGCCGCCCTCCGGCACGGGATGCGGTACGTGTCCAACGACCACCTGATCATGTACGGGCGTGACGGGGCAGGCACCCTCACGTTGACGTCGCTTCCCACGCTGATTCCGCTCAAAATCGGCACGTATCTGGACCTCGAAGGCGCATTGCCGGAGCCGTGGGATCGTGACGGGCTCGATGTCGAGGCATATCGTGCGTCACCGAGATCCGAGGTCTATCCGCTCGATCGGCGAGTCCTCTACACGTACCGCCGTTTGGGTCACGACAACCCGATCACGGTTGAGCTCGGCCCACGCCGCTTCCCGGCTACGACGTTGATCGTTTTGGCGGGCTACTCGCCGGGCGATGCTGGCGAACCCGAACCCGTCGCGGATCCCGTAACGGAGCTTCTCGCTCACGTTCGTACCGATTGGATGTTCGATCCGACGCTCAACCAGCGGTACCTTCCGCAGGCCGAGCGCGGCCGGGATGAGTACCTCGCTGACGCCCGCCGCATCGTCACCGCCCTGGCCGAGCGGTCGACAGTCGTTCGCTGGACTCACTGCGGTGATCCGGCCCCGATCCTGGGGTTCGCCGCCAATCGGAGACTGGTATGAAACCCCTCGTCACCGTCGTAATCCCCACGTACAACCGACCCGACCCTCTGCGGCATGCCCTGGCCAGCGTCGCCGCCCAGCGCGCCGTACCCGGCTCCGTCGAGGTAGTCGTCGTCAATGACGGCGGATGCGACGTCAGCATGGTCGCGAACGCAGCCCGCGAGCAGGGCCTCGTCGTCCGCCTCATCGATCTGGACCAGAACGGTGGTCTTCCTTCAGCGCGCAACGTCGGCATTCAGGTCGCACGAGGTGATTACCTCGCCTTGCTCGACGACGACGACATCTTCCTGCCCAGCCACCTCGGCACAGCCCTCGCAGCGCTGAGCACGGGGGATGCCGACCTCGCGTACACGGTGTGCGCCGTCCAGGAAGCGCGCGTCGACCCCACGAACCCGCCGGCATTCAGCACCCCTACCACGTTCTCGTTTGATCCGGACCTGCTGTCGGTGGCCAACTTCATGCCGGTCCATACCGCAGTGCTTCGGCGCCCACCGGAGTCGGCTCGGTTCGACCCTGACCTTCCCGCGCTTGAGGACTGGGACATGTGGCTGCGTCTGGCCCGCGAGCATCGTTACCGGTTCGTGCACGTCCCGGAGCCCACCGTCGTCTACCACCGCATCGCGAGCGAGGCCAGCATGGTCGGCGCGACCGTCGGCGATGGGCATGCCCTCGCCCACTTCGGGAACCTGACCGAACAGATGTGGTGTCGCTGGCCCGCACGCACGCCCAAGGCGCAACACTTCCGGCTGTACATCGCCGTCATGTATTGGCACTCGTTGGCGCGCCTGGCGGCCGGTCATGCGCTCAGTGACCAGTACTTTCAACGCTGCGTCGCAGAGATCGCCGCGGTCTGGCACGGGGAGCGCTCCGAGACCGGCCTTCGCCAACGGCTCATCGACTCGATCAAGGAGACCGCCGATGTCGCACACGCCGCCTGATCTGCCTGGCTCAGCAGCCACGATCGGGCTGACCATCGACACGGTGCTTCGGCGCACGGACAAGACCCTGCTGGCGCGAGGCTCGTTCCGCGGCGAACCGGCAGCGGTGAAATATCTGATCGACCCAGACCCGTTCTGGGCGGCCAGGTGGCGGCACGAGCTGGACGTGTACGAGGTCTTCGGTGACACCACCCCGCCTGTCCGCGTTCCCGGGCTCCTCCATACCGACCGTGACCGGCTGCTGGTCCTGGAATGGGTCGACGCATCGCCCCTCGCGGTCGAACGCTACCCCCAGCGTGAGCTCGACACCCGAGAGGTCGATGCCGTCCTGGACTGCATCACCGCGTTGAATGAGTGGACCTACCCCGCCGTCCGGTTCTCACCCACCTTCGACTACTCCGACCGCCTGGCTCGGTACCAGGCCAAGGGGTACCTCACTGAGGACCAGCGAGAGGCTCTGGATAGTCTGCTGGCCCGCTGCGACGCGCCGGAACAGCTCAATCACGGCGACCCGCTGGCCAGCAACATCCTCCTCAATGCCGACCGTTCCGACAGCGATGACGAGGCCGAGACCACGGCGGTGCTAGTCGACTGGGAGTTCACCGGGCTGTTCCTTCCCGGCTTCGACCTTGCGATGCTCCACACCCAGGTCGGCGCAAGTACGCCAGTGATCCGCGAGCGTATCGAGGCGATCGTGAGTGAGACGGGCATCGAGGCCGCATTCGCGCTCAACCTCGCTGTGGTCCTGACCCGCGAGCTGCGCCTGCACCACGAACTGCCCGAGGACGACCCGGCCCGGACGCGGTGTCTGCCGATCATCGAGGCCGCCTGGACCTCGGCCAGCACCCGCCTACAACGGCTCGCCGCAGCGAGGCCAGCATGATCCACGTAGCCCTTGTCCACCGGGACCTCCACGAAGTGAGCCGCGGCGGCATCTGCACGCTCTACCGCTCCCTGGCCCGGCAACTGGCAGACCTGGGCGCATCGGTAACCATGATCACGCAGGAGTCACCCCACCCAGTGCAGGCGAAGGATGTCACCGTCGTCTCGCTTCCCCGCACCGAAGACCTGGTTCAGCACCGCGAGGCCGTCGCTGCCGCCCTCGACGCGGTCGGGCCCGACGTCGTCGACTGTTCCACCTGGGAGGCGGAGACCCTGCGGTATCTCGCCAAACCTCGCGAAGACCGAGCCCCCGTCCTCGTGCGCGGCGAGTTCAGCGCCGCCCGCCTCGACGCGGGCGACCTCGCTCGCGACGAACACCAACTCGTCCAGTCCGCCGACCAGGTCATCGCCGTCAGCCGGTACGCGGCCCAAGATCTCGCGGCGGAGTACGGCATTCCTCTGCCACTCGCGGTGGCCAACGGAGTCGACCGGGAACGGTTCCATCCTGGGAGGCCAACCACGCCCGCCAGCGGCTTCCACATCGACCTCGGGGTCGACGGCCACGTCGCAGGCCGCAGATCGATACCCGACCTCCTCGCGGCCGGGGAAACAGTCTCGCCATGGTCGCCGGATCCGGCTGGACGCCTCCGGCTCGTATGGGTCGGAAAGATCACGCCGATGAAGGGCTGGGACGTGCTCGAGACCGCCGCGACCCGGCTTCGGGACGTCGCCTCCATCTCCGTGCTGCTCGGCCACTCACCAACGTTCGCGCCGGTCACATCAGCCAGCGGCGCACTCACCGTCCTTCAAGATCTGGATGACACCGACCTGCCGGGCCTTTATGGCGCGGCGGACTGGCTGCTGTCCACGTCGCGCTGGGAAGGCTTTGGCCTCGCCATAGCCGAGGCGCTCGCCTGTGGCACCCCGGTCCTGCTGCCAGAGCACCTCGGCACCGCGCCTGAGTTGCTCGCCGCCGGTGGCGGTTACACGTACCGCGACCTCGATCACCTCGAGGACATCCTGACCCAGGCCGATCGCCCGGCCGGCCGCCTTCCCGACCATTTCGACTGGGCAGTCAACGCGGCGGAAAGTCTCCGGCTCTACCGAGAGCTCGTCGGCAGGTGAGCTGTGCGAATCCTGCTGATCGGCCCACACCACACCGGCGGAAGCATCCCGCCCTACCTCGACGTCTTCGTCGCCGCGCTGCGATTCCTCGGCGTGCGGGTCGACCGCCTCGGCTCATCGGGCGTGCCCTACGACAAGGGGCAGGACCGATTTTGGACGGCCGAACGCGTCCGCAAGGAGGCCGAGGGCTTGCTTGCCGACGTCGACGTGAACGCTTACGACCTGCTCTCTGTCCACTTCGGTAATCTCGACGTCGAACAACTGCTACCCGAGCTGTGGCCGGTCCGCCGACCTCCGGCCGTGTACCACCTACACAGCCTCGACTGGACCCTGTTCACTGACCACGTCCCCGAGCCGGAACTGCGCGAGGCGGTGAACAGGGGAGTCGCCGGGATGGACGCCTTCGTATGCTTCGGCACCTACGGAGCCGAGCGCCTCGAGACCCTCGCCGGGCCCGACGCACCACGCCTTGTCTCCTGGCTGCCGACCACCATCCCATCGGGCACCTCGCCGAGATACCCGAAGGATCTTGCAGCAGCCCTGGAACCCCCGGACCTTCGGCCGCTTGGCAGCCTCTACGGCTACGCAGCCCCCTGGAAAGACGCCGAGAACCTCATCGCCGCATGTAAGCGGACGAAGAAACCCGGCCGCATGATCGTCGCCGGCCCGCTCTGGGACGACCCATCACAGGCAGGACTGAATCTCGCTGCTGAGGTCAAGGGCACCACGCACGGATCAACACAGCTGCGTGTCGTACCGACGTACCTCGACGCTGCAGCTCGGATGGCGCTCGTAACGGCGACGGACTTCGCGATCTTCCCCTACCGCTCCCAGCCGACCTTCCAGGGCAGCGGTGCCATCGCCGACTACCTCGGCCACGGCGTGCCCGTCCTCGCAACGGACGTTGCCAACATGGCCGAACTGATCGGTGGCGCAGGAGTGGTCATGGAGCCCGCGAATCCCCAGTCGTTGGCCGACGCGGTCGATCGCTTCATCCACGACGTTCAACACCGCAAGAACCTGGCCAACTCCGCCCGGTGCCTCGCCCGCCGCTTCAGCGCCGTCCACCACGCCGCCCAATGCCTTCGGTTCTACGACACCCTCATCAGACGCTGAGACGGGACCAGCGACCATGACACTTCCCACTGAACTGATCATCGCCCGCCACGGCGAGGCCCACTGCAACCGCGAACAAATCGTCGGAGGACTCCAAGGGTGTCGCGGACTGACCGACCGCGGCCGACGCCAGATCGAACGACTAGCCCAACGACTCGGTCAAGAGCACCACGAGCGCCCCATTCACGCCATCTACACCACGCCGCTGCGCCGAGCCCAGGAAAGCGCCGCGATCATCGGCGCGTACCTCAGCTTGGACGCCGAGACCGTCGCAGACCTCGCCGAGCAGGACTACGGCGCCGCCGACGGCCGTCCGTGGACCGACGTCGTCGTTGAGTACGGGGACATCCCTGCTCTCGATGCGGACCGTCCGCTCGCAGCCGGCGGCGAAACCTGGCGGGACTACCTGCATCGGGCCAGCGTCGCCATCGGCGAGATCACGACCCGGCATGTAGGTAAGCGCGTCCTCGTCTTAGGCCACGGCGAAACCATCGATGCCACCTTCCACCACTCCTGGCCATGCCCATCGCCGTTCGGGCCACCGCGGCTGTCGCGGCGTACCATGCAAGCGTCACGACCTGGGTGCAGCAACCGCTCTCCTGGACCCGACCCTCCGCTGGTTGGCGATGGACCCTGACCAGCCACAACGACACCCGGCATCTGTCCGTAGATGCAGAGATGACCGGAAGTTAGCGGGTCTGTCTGCGGTGCCGACCGCCTCGCCGGTGCCTGGTGGCCTCGCGAGTAGCGGTAGGTTCAGCTGTCGAACACTTTTACTTTCATCGATTGGGGATGCCGGCCACGTGTCGCAGATCGAGAAGATCGCCGCTGAACTTCGCGCGATGATGACCGGGGTCGAACGAGCGCAGGGGTTGGCATCCGCCGCCGACAGTCAGGCGCAGGAGGTGGCCTTGCGGGCCGCGGGCGCGGGCTTCGTCGCCGTGGCGGCGGGTGTGGCGCGGGTGCGCAACGCGATCACGGGCATCCAGGGCGGCTTGGGAAGTCTCGCCGGGTCGATCGGTGAGGCGACGAAGGCCACCGCGGCGGTGCCGAACGAGGCCACCCCGCAGGAGACGATCGCCGGGCTGGCGCCCGTGCTGAGCGCCGTGGACGCCGCTCGTGACGCGGCGGCCGGGGCCATCACCGGAGTTGCTGAGGCGCAGCAACTCGTCACCGTGGTCCTGCAGGGCGGGCAACCCGGGCCGCTGCTGCAGGCCCTAGAGGCCATCAAGCAGGTCCTGGTGCTGATCGCTGCGCGCACCGGCGGGGCCCGGCAGGCTGTCGAGGCGGCGATCGCGCAGGCCCGGCAGTTGGGGTCGTCGGGAAACTGACGAGGGCTGGCGGTCACCCACCTACCAGCCCTACCCCTTCCGCGCACGCTGATCCGCCTTCGCCACCTCATGCCGCCGGCGACACCACGTCCGCTGACCACGACCACGGCGCGCCCTGGACCAGACAAACAACCGGAGTCCCGGGCGGGACGCCGACCGGTCCGAGAACCCGAATTCCACCGCGGTTGGACGACGACGGGCGTCGTCCGTTGGAGCTCGAGAACGAATGCGCCGATATAGTCGCCAGCAAGAGCTACCAAGTCCACCAGAACCCCACCAGGCAGGAGATCGCCGACGCCCGGCTCCGTACCGGCGACTCGGGCAACCCGAACAAAGACCCGGACTACCTGATCGAAGGTCACGTGTTCGACTGCTATTCGCCCACTCTTGGCAAGCCGGTGCGGGGTGTCTGGAGCGAGGTCCGCGCCAAGGTCGACAAGGAGCAGACCCAACGAGTGGTGCTGAACCTGCACGACTGGCACGGAGACCTCGCCGCTCTGCGGACACAGTTCGACACCTGGCCCGTCGAGAGGCTGAAAGAACTCGTCGCGGTAACGCCGAGTGGCGTGATCGTGCAGGTCGTCCGTCGAGACTGAGGAGAGGCGCAGAGATGGCTGTCGAGTTCAGGTTGACCCTGGCGGGTGACCTGCCCCTGGACCACGTGGCTGATCTCGTGGCGGCCGAACCCGCCGAGAAGCCCAGGCCGAGCGGCACCAACCCGCGGCTGTTGACTGCCCGCCTCTACGACACGTGCGGGTACGCGCTGACCGTCTCCTCAGGGAGCCAGGGCTATTTCGACGCCGAGGGCGACAACGGTGCCCGCTGGGAGTGGGAGCCGGAGACGTACGTCGACATCGACTTCTCCATGCGGGCGGACGACGTGGTCGACAAGGGGATCCCGAACATGATGCAGGCCGTGGCCCGGGTGTTGGCCGCCCGGCAGGAGGACGCGGCGCTGGTCCAGAACGGCAACTGGCTCCTGCTGACCCGTGTCGAGGGCACACTCCGCAGACACCGGCCTACCTGGTGGAGCCACTACGGCATAGATGACCTCGTCACCCCATGACCCGCCGAGCGGGGGTGACCCGCTGATGAACGACGCGGCTTCGACCCGCCGTTCGTGCGTGACATCGACGTCGTCCTCCTCGACCCGACGGACCTGACCCGCGACAACGACGACCGGGCCGCCGCGGAGGCTGATGGCGACGTGACCGGACCCGCGGTGGGAGGCGACGCCAGCCGGGGAAGCGGGAAACCCCACATGATCTTCGATGATGTGCGCGGTGTGTGCTCTCCAGCGGATGCCAACCGGGGTCAACCGGTGCCAGCGCGGGTCACTGCGGCCGAGCGCCGGTCGCAAATCGGGGTTCGTGTGCTCCGGGTGTGGTCCTGGGCTGGGAGAACGGGGGTCCGGGGAACGTGGGTGAACGTGGGCCACTCCCTGCCACCCCAGGTGAACCCCAGGTCGTTACACTGACCACTCGCGCCCCCGTAGCTCAGGGGATAGAGCATCGGTTTCCTAAACAGCACGCGATTCTCACCCGCAGGCTGATGACCTGCGGGTTCCCAGTTCTAAAGATCCAAAATTGGTCGCAAGGCGCTATTGCTGTGATCGCTTGCTGAAGATTTGCGGTTGCGGCGTCTAGCCTGTTCAGAGTGCCGATGGCGCGATGGACTGTGGCACCCGCACCGCTTGAAGATCACACCATTGCTCGACCGCATGACCGCCGCCTTTCGTCGATCCGTCCTGCGGCTCAGCATGACGATGTTCCGAACAGCGGCTCATCACCCGGAAGAGCGACACCGACTCTGCCGCCGTGGCGGCAGAGTCGCGAGTACCAGGGCTTGGACCTGTTCGAAGCCCCGCAGGGCGCATTTCGTTAGACGTCCGGTCGGCACCGGCGGCGGCGAAGTCCGGGTCGGTGGATGCCATCCACGGCCGGCGGCTCGGTGAGAATATTGGGGTGAGTCGAGGAAGAGCCGATGGAGCGGACTACTCGTCGGTGAACGCGAGCCGGGTGCGGAGGCGGTTGAAGTGGCTGTACGGGATGGTCTTGTCGTGCTGGAGGCGGCCGACGACGATACCGGGATGGACACCGGCTTCCTTCGCTAGAGCGACGGCCTGCGCTTGGGAACGGACAGTGGCCAGGCGGCTGTCGAACGATCGAGGTAGCAGGACCCGGCCGGCGAAGTCGTCTGCTTCGAGTTCCATGGCGTTGTCGGTGTCGGGGCGGTCGATGCCGTCAACGATGGTGAACCTTCTGCGGTCATGCAGAAGGACGTGTGCTGCCTCGTGGAAGAACGTGAACCAGAAGATGTCCGCCCAGCGGTGCCGGACGCTGAGCTGGACGAGTGGTCGTTCGCTGGGAAGCCAGCGAACGGCGCCGTTGATGCGGGCGCCGACGATCTCGCGTTCGACGACGAGTGCGACGCCGGCGTCAGCGCACAGGGATTCGAGTTGCGCTAGCCAGATCTTGGGGTCCTCGATGTTGGTGAGGGCGCGTATGCGGGGGAGGTGGTCACGGAACCGGCTGCGGTCGAATGGTGGTAGGTCGGCTCGGTCGGCCCGGATCTCGCCGATGCGCAGCCACGCGGCGAGCGCGCCGTAGTCGACGTCGAAGGCGCGGGACTGCCGATAGGCGGTCGGTACCGCCCAGACCTGGTGCCACGCGTCCGGTGAGGCGACCTTGAAGAAGGCAAGGACCTCGCGCAGCCGTTCGACCGGCGACGTGTCGCTGCGGACGAAGCCTCTGCGGATGAGTTCTGCGACCGGGAGCTGGTTCAGCCAGTCGACGTGCGCCTGCAGCCGGGTGGTTTCCTCCAGCCGGGTCTGCGCCACCTGGTAGGCCGCCTCCAGCCCGGTCCACACCTGCGCGGCCACGCCGGTGACCAGTTCAAGCCTCACGGCCGTCTCGGCGCTCAGCGTCGCCGTGCCGAGCACGATCTGGTTGATGTGCTTGGTGGACAACCCGGTCCGCCGCGCCAGGTCGGCCTGGCTCATGCCGCGTTCGGTGAGGACCTCGACCAGCGTCTCGCCGGGCGGGACCGCGTAGTCGGGCCGGAACCGCCGGGTGTTACCGGTGTTTGTCATCGGCGAGTCCTTCCCGCTGGTTGATCGCTGACGGAGAGCACACGCACGGTGCCAGCGCCGTCGGACGTCCGGTCGTCGAGGGCGAACCGGATGACCGCCACGTTGCCAACGTTGATCATCCACGTGTCGTCCGTCGCGTCGCGGCGCAGGCCGCCCGGAAGTGCGCGCAGCGCCTCGACGGTCGGAGCGGCCTCGATCTGCAAGAGCCTGCGGCCGACCGCCATCCCGCCCGCCGCCCCCCAGCGCGCCGTCAGCTTGGCTGCCCGGCTGCACAACTCGGCGGTCTCGTTGTCGCCGAACCAGATGTCCATCACCCTGGACTCTAGCGTTTCATGCACGGGTCACCTCTACGCGACTGTTTCGTAGACCTATCCGGTGCATGGAACGTTCTGGCCGTGAAGTATCGTGAGAGCAAGGTCGACAACAGGCTCGGCCCGAGACGGAGGCACGCAGGTGACGGAGAGGGTACGGCCAGTGAGCGGCGATCGGTTCCAGATCCTGTCGCTGGACGGGGGCGGGCTGCGGGGGATGTTCTCGGCTGCGGTCCTAGCGGGTCTCGAGGAAGACCTCGACATCCGCATCGTCGACCACTTCGACCTGATCGCCGGAACGTCGACCGGCGGGATCATCGCGCTGGGCCTGGGGTTGGGCCTCACCCCGCGGGAGATCCTGCAGTTCTACACCGACCACGGCTCGCGGATCTTCCGCGACCGCAGCCGGCTGCGCGGCGTGCGGCACCTGCTGCGCGCCAAGCACGCCGCCGAGCCGCTGCGCACCGCGCTGACCGAGGTCCTCGGCGAGCGCACCTTCGGGCAGAGCGCCAAGCGGCTGCTGATCACCTCGTACAACATCGGTGCGGACGACGTCTACCTGTTCCGCACCCCGCACCTGCCGACCCTGAAGCGGGACTGGCGTGAGCGTGCGGTCGACGTCGCCATGGCCACCGCCGCCGCGCCGACCTATTTGCCCGGCATGCCGCTGGGCGGTGCGCGGCTCGTCGACGGCGGTATCTGGGCGAACAACCCGGCGATGGTCGCGCTGACCGAAGCGGTCGGCCCGCTCGGCGTGCCGCTGGAGCAGATCCGGGTGTTCAGCCTCGGCACCACGACTGACCGGCGGCACCGCAGCCGCCGCCTCGACCGGGGCGGCCTGTTCCCCTGGGCGCGCGACGCGGTCGAAGTCCTCATGCGCGCCCAGAGCGAGAGCGCCGCCAAGCAGGTCCGCCACTTCCTGGGCAAGGACAACGTCCTGCGGCTCAACCCGACCGTGCCGACCGGCGCGCTCGCCCTGGACAAGGTCGACGCCGACGCCCTGATCGGCCTCGCTGGGCACCACAGCCGCGACGCATCACCGGCATTCACCCGCTGCTTCGCCGACCACACCGCGCCGGCGTACGTCCCGCACTACCCGGCCCGGAAGGACTGACCCGTGCACACCGTGGAACAGATGGACACCATGGAGGAGATGCTGTCGATGCTGCTCGACGGCGCCGTCGAAACCCTCGACATCTCCCCGCACCTGTACCAGCTCGCCGTCGACAAGTACGAGGAGGTCGGCACCTGGCTGGCCGAGCACGGCACCCCGGACTGGCGCATCTACCCGCAGGGCTCGTTCCGGCTCGGCACCGTCGTGCGGCCGAACACCCCGACCGGGGAATACGACATCGACCTGGTGTGCTGGCTGCCGATCGCTAAGGAGTCCACCACCCAGGCCGAACTCAAAGAGCGCGTCGGGCGCATGCTGCACGCCTTCGTGCGGTTCAAGCACCGCCAAGGCCACGGTGACGGCCCCGCCAGCTGCGAGTCCACCCGCCGCTGCTGGACCCTGAGCTACCCCGACGACGGCTTCCACCTCGACGTCCTGCCGACCATCCCGGACGTCGACCTGCCGCCCACCGGCATCCTGCTCACCGACAAGCAACTGCGGCTGTGGCAGCACTCCAACCCGATCGGCTACGCCACCTGGTTCCAGCAGCAGTCGCAGCTCGATCGCCGCCTCGTCGAGGCGAAGCGGCACGCGAACGTCGCCGACGTGCCCGACTGGCAGGTGCGCAGCACCCTGCAGCGGGCCGTGCAGATCCTCAAGTGGCACGCCATGCTGTACTTCGCCGACGACACTGAGCACCGGCCCCCGTCGATCCTCATCACCACCCTCGCCGCCCGCGCCTACCTCGGCGAGTCCGACCTCTTCACCGCCACCCGCGCCGTCATGGACCGGATGAACGCGTACGTCGAGAACCGCCACGGCCAGTTCTGGGTGCCCAACCCGGCGCACGAGGACGAGAACTTCGCCGACAAGTGGAACGAGTATCCGGAGCGGCGCAAAGCCTTCCTCCACTGGCACAACGACCTCGCTGTGCTGCTCGACGAGCTCGTGCATCTGCAGCACAAGGGACTCCCGGCCCTCGCCGCCCGGATGTCGGAAAGCTTCACCGCCGACGCCGTGCAACGTTCCTTCCAGCGGCTTGCCGAGCGCCGGACCATCGAGGTGAAGACCGGCAAGTTGCACATGGCCACCGGCGGCCTGCTCACCACGACGACCGCGTCCGGACCGCGCGTCCCACGACACACATTCCATGGTCAGCATCCCCACCCGCGCGGTTAACCTCACCAGGCAGCTCGTCGCGATCACCACCGTGCTGCCTGACGCCGAAGGCGCCGTCCGCGGCGGCGAGCTCACCTGCACCGTCCGGCTTGAGCCGTCGCTGGCCAGCCGGACCTACACCGTGCGTCTGACCTACCGGCACGGACTCCGTCCCAAGGTCACCGTCATCGACCCTCCCGTGCTGGAGTTGCACCCAGACGCGGAGGCGCTCCCGCACGTCTACCCCGGCGACGAGCTGTGCCTGTACTACCCGGGGGAGTGGAAACACCACATGCTCCTGGCGACCACGATCCTGCCCTGGACCACCGAATGGCTCCTGCACTACGAGCTGTGGCTCATCATCGGGTATTGGGCGGGCGGCGGCCACACTCACGCGACCGGAGGGGCAGTGCACTACCGACCGAACCGTGGCGCCTGACCACCGACGTGTGGGCTCTGGCTCACTTTCGGTGGTGACATTCCGTAGCGACCTTGCAGATGCACGCGCGGACCGATGACGCTGATTGTCTCGGGGTCTTCGCCGGAGACGCGCGACCCCGACTTGCTGCCCTGTTTGCCCTGGTTGTACCAATTTAAACAGCGCCACCACCCAGCCCGTTGAGATCGCTACTCTCTGCTGCCACCGAAAGTGAGCCGAAGCCGAAATCTACGCAGTCCCGCCTTTATATCCAGATTCCCCCATTGTCCTGCGGCGACGTTCTGGCCATATCGGGTGGCCGACATTTGCGCTCCGCCGTCGGAGTCGTCGTACCCGCGAGGCATACTCGCCCGGAGTCAGGTTTCGCGTCGAGCCGTGAGGATGACGGGTCGTGTCTCGCAGCAAGAAGGTCAGCCGGCAAACCCTTATCGGTGAGGCTGGCGTGGCGCTGATCCATACCCGGGTGACCGCGATGGGCTTCCTCTTCGAACCACACCGGCTCGATCATGGAATTGACGGCCGCATCGAGCTCGTCGATCCCGTTACTCAAGAGGCTCTCAACCTGACGCTGCTGGTGCAGAGCAAGGCCAGCACGCTGCCGTTCCCGGGCGAGACCGACACGTCCTTCCGCTACACCTGCCGCGAACGCGACCTTCACTACTGGCTGGGCGGCAACGCCACGGTCATCCTGGTCCTATCGCACCCAGATGACAACGAGGCCTGGTGGGTCGACATCCAGGCCGCCTTTGCGGATCCGGCGCGACGGGCCTCCCGTACGGTCACGATCGACAAGCGCCGGCAGGTGTTCGATGCCTCCGCTGCCCCCGAGCTCCTGCAGCGCGCGATGAAGCCCTGCTATTCGTACGGCATGGACGAGGGCCCTGGCCGTCTGATATCCGAGGCCTGGAGCCCATTCGCCCTTGAGGTTCACGAGGCGATCACCCCGTTCGGCGACACAACCGGCCTGCCCGAGCTGCCGCCGTACGTTCCCCGCCAGCACGACGGTGATCTCGAGAAGATTGTGCAGAAGGCGGCCGCTGGCGTCAGCGGGATCGCACTGCTGCTCGGCAACTCCTCGACGGGGAAGACCCGCTCGGCCTGGGAACAGGTCCACCGCCTGCCGTGCCATTGGCGGCTGTGGCACCCGGCGTCGCCAGACGAGCTGGTCGAGCGGTTGCCGTCGGTTGGGGCGCATACCGTGCTGTGGCTGAACGAGTTGCCTCGCTATCTGTACACCGACGACGTTCGCCGGGATGAAACGATCGCGGCCGGGTTGTTGGAAGCGCTCCGCAGCGCGGATTGCGCCCCCGTACTGATCCTGGGGACGCTTTGGCACGAGTATCGGTTGCGCCTGGCCCCGGCCGAGGTCGAGATCGGCAGCGAGACCCGGCCGAACGCGCGGATCCTCGTCGCGGGCAACCTGGTTCCCGTCCCGGAGACCTTCGGTGCCGTCGAGTCGGGCCGACTCGCCGAGGCCGCAGTCACCGACGCCCGCCTCGCCGAGGCCCTGGCTCGGGCCGAGGAAGGGCACATCACCCAGTACTCGCCGGCGGCCCCGCGCAGATCCAGCGGTATCGAACGGCCGACCCGGTGGCCCGAGCCGTGTTGCACGCCGCGATGGACGCCCGCCGTCTCGGTTGGGGTGAAGTCTTACCAATGGGTTTCTTGGCTGCTGCGGCCCAGTCCTACCTGACCGACCTGCAACGCGCCACCCTGCCGATCGACTGGTTCGACCGTGCCCTTAAGGAGTATCTACTTCCGCTGTGTCAGGGCGCCCGGGGACCGTTGTCGCGGGCTGGCGACGACTTTCGGCTCGCCGACTACTTGGAGCAGCACGGCAAGCGCACCCGCCAGGGCAGCCGCCCACCGGACGGTTTCTGGGCGGCCGCGCTGCGCGACGACGTCACCGGCGGGGATGCGGCGGCCATGGCCAGGGCGGCGTACCGGCGCGATCGGCGGGAGATCGCCCACCGGTTGGCGTTGGAGGCGGCGGTCCGCGGTGATCGAGCCGGATTGGCCACCTTCGCGGCGATGGTGGAAGAGGACGAGGGCCGCGACGAGGCATCGCCGTACCTCGAACTCGCGGCGGAGAACGGAGATACCCGGTCGCAGCTGGTTCTCGGCCACCGATGTGAGGACTCGGGCGATTACGACGCCGCCGAAGCCTGGTATTCCCTGGCGGATGACGGCGCCAACCCACACGCCCTCGTCGGCTTGGCATCAGTGCACGCACGCCAAGGGCGCTACGAGGTCGCCGACGAGCTCTACCAGACCGCCTTGACCAACGGCGGGGCGCGAGAGGTGGAATACCAGGCCCGCGACCTCGCCAAACGCGACGAACACGACGAAGCTCTCCGGCTCGCTGAGGAGTCGTTCCGGCACGGCAACCGGGAGGCGCTCACCGGCCTGGCGTGGCGATACACCGGCCCCGACCTGCCACGCGCCTTCGCCGTGATGCGGCGCGCGATGGCACTCGGCTTCGACGACGCGATCACCGAGATGGTCATCCTCGCCACGACGGCCAACGACCCCGCGCTCGTCAGGAGGTACTGCGACCTCGCGATCGAGTCGGGCCATCCCAATGCCCAACGTGTGGCCGGGCATGTCCTCGCGCGGTCCGGTGACGAGCGCCGAGGTGCGGCTCTGCTCTGGCGTGCCTTCAATGGCGGCCTGCACTGGTCCCTGTTCGAGCTGGCAGAGCTCCGCGAGCGGCAGGGTCGCGTCCGCGCCGCGCGCCGACTCTACCGGCGGCTCACCAGCGTCGGGCAAGTCTTCGCACTGGTTCGGCTGGCCGTCTCGTACGAGCAGGCGGGCGACCAGAGCACCGCCGAGCATCTGGCCTCAACGTACGCACGGCTGGAACACCTGGGACCGAAGGACAGCGGATGGCGTTGGGTCGCCGAGGCGCGATACCAACGCGGCGACCATGCCGGCGCGAAGAGACTGCTGGAACGGATCGCGTCCGCCGGCGACACCCACGCTCTGGTCACGATGGCCGGATGGGCCATCAAGACCGGCGACCGGCCGGAGGCCGAGGCGGCGGTGAATCGAGCTATCGACAGCGGGGCGCCCGGAGCGAAGAAGCTCCTGCTGCAACTGAGGCAGTCGTCAGAATAAGCCGAGCTGACCGGGTATCGGCTCCTCCCGGCTAACCGTCGAGGGCGCCGTTGGAATGGGCCGGTCCGCTTCCTCGATTTCTTCGAGGCAGGCCAGCATCGGCCGGTATCGGTAGCAAACGGCTGCGCGAGCACTTGGACCGCTTGAAGTTCTACGGCAAAACGGCTACGGCCTGAAGTTCGATCAGGATCGCGCCGGCAATGTATTGGACGACCTCCGAACCGGCGGTATGTCCGACGTCAATGTCATCGTGAGCGCGCTCGCAGCGTTGCACGTTTCCGTACGGGGCAGAAGATCCGCGAACTGGCGAAGAGGCAGATGCTCCGACTCGCGTGGCAGACAGGGGCTGCACGTAGTGACGGTCACAGATCGCCTGGTCACCTCACCGGTATTCGTCCTCAGCTCGATCCGATCCGGATCAACACTGCTGCGGTGCATTCTCAACACCCACTCCCAACTGCACGCTCCCCACGAACTCCAGTTGGTGGACTTGGCGGTCGGCATAGAAAGCCGCTTCGCGCGACTCGCCATGGAGGTTGCCGTCCTCGGCACGCGCGAGCTGGAACATCTCCTGTGGGACAGGGTGCTGCACAGGGAATTACTCCGCTCGGGCAAGCCCATCGTCATCGACAAGACCCCCACGAACCTGCTGCGCTGGCGTTGTCACGTACGTCGTCTTCGGCTCGCAGCACGGGGCACTTCTCGTAGAACGCGGTGAAGGTCGTGGCTAGCCCGTACAGGTACGTCGCCAGGCGGTGGAACTCCAGCGACTCCGCCACGTCGGCGATCACGCCCTCGATCGCGAGTAGCTCGATCGCCACGCACGTTCCGCAGGCTCGGATACGTTGATCGCCGCGAGATCCGTTGAGGGGGTGACGTCACCCCGTCGGAAGATCGACAGGATCCGGGCGCGGGCATACTGCAGATAAGGGGCGGTGTTGCCCGCGAAGGAGAGCATCCGCTTCCAGTCGAAGACGTAGTCCTTGTTCCGGTCGTTGGACAGATCGGCGTACTTCAGCGCGCCGATGCCGACCACTCGAGCGACCTCGGAGCGCTCCGCCCTCACCAAGATCGGGATTCTTCTGCTCAACAAGGGCCGCCGCCCGCGCCACGGCTTCGTCGATGAGGTCGACCAACTTGACCGTGTCCCGTTACGCAGCAGAGCATCGGCCTCCGCACGTGAAGCCGGCTCGTTACCCGGGCGCTGGCGCTGCGGTTCGTCGGGCTGACTGGTCACGCCGTGCCTCTTTCATCAATATGCCCCTGTAGCCAGTGAATCAGCAGGGTCCGACGTAGAGCCATCCCCCGGAGGACCGGAGCTCCTCTGAGGACGGAAGGGGCGATTTACGGGCAGCCGCAGGTGCAGGTAGCGACTGCTTCGGTTCTCCGCAAGTTGCAGCGGCGCTCACGCGGTTCTACGTTGGAGCGGGATTCCTGAAACCAGCCGGCAGACGAGCTTGGCTGCGGCGATGACCGCCGCTGGCGGCGTCCGCGAGACAGGTTCACCGCACCCGGCCTCCCGTACTCCTGCGTGGACTGGTTCGCTGGCCAGGCTGGTGGGTGTTGCTCTGCGCGGCGCAGGAGGAAACGGTCAGCCCTGATGATGTCGCTCTCGCGCTGTACTCAGGCGGAGATGACCGTGTGCCCTGTCCCCGGTACCGGCGATGTCAGCGGCCGTCGCGAGCGGGCTGCTGGCGCCGGCGGGGGCGGTGGTGTCGAGCACCATGTTGTGAGTCTTGACCACCCCGACGGCGTCGCCCAGTCGGGTGAGGTTCCGGTTCCGCCGCTCCACCTCGCCGACGTCGAAGCCCGTAGCCGGCAGCTGGTCGGTGACCGCGACACGCCAAGACGACTCGACGCCCTCGCCGTCGGCCAACCCAGCGTGTGGCAGCAGGTCAACGACCTCATCGCCACCAAGAAACCCCGCGACTACAACACCGCCGTCCAACTTCTCACCGACCTGCGCGACGTCGCCGACCGCGACCGCGACACTGCACCGTTCCGGCAACGACTGGCAGAACTCGGACCAACCACGCCCGCAAACCAGCCTCCTCGAACGCCTCGACCTGGTAGCACTCGACCTGTGATCGATGCCGCCAGCGGTGATGCGTCGACCCGGGGTGGAGCAATAGGTACGGCCCGCAGCCTAGTCTCGAGGCTTCCGGCTCACCGCGTACGTAACCTGATGGCAGTTGGCGTCAACGATGGCGCTGAGCGCTTTTACCAACTCCCAGTCGGCGGGCGGCAGGGGCGCGCTGTTGGGTTTGGTGATGACCACGGTGATCGGCTGAAGTGGATCGCGGGCGCGAACCAGGCAGGAGTTCCAGATCAGGCTTTGAAGGGCGGTGAGCGGCCCCCAGATGATGAACATGGACGCGCCGGTGGGGCCGTCGGCGAAGCACCTCATGGGCTTTATCTCGATCGTGTCCGGCCTGGGCGACCACTGGTCTCCGAGCGCGAGACGGACGACGGACGCTGGGCCGGGGTAGGCGCGTTTCGTGAAGGTCGCGATCGTCCCGACGCCCTCGAGCGCGCGTCGATACTCCTTCGCCGGCCCGTCCTTGATCCAGACCCTGATTTGATGCGCCGTCATGAACGGCGCCAGTCTGCCGCCGATCTTCGGGTCCTTCACGAAGCGGTTGTACATATCGGTGGCGGCCGCTGCGGATAGTTCCTCCCAGCGTGCGGCGTCCATCTGACCGACGATCTCCATCAGGACCTCGGTCCGTACCTGGGGTGGAAGCGCCGCCATCAGATCCCTCCAATGGGTGGGAACTCGAGGCGTACGCTGTCGTCGGCGCCACCCAGATCCCCGACGTCGGCCATCCACTGTTCCAGCAGGTCCCGCACGCGCAGGTCCTCGAAGACGAACTGATTGCGCCCGACCGATACCTGTTCGATCTCGGCCTCGGACACCTGCTCGCGCATGTCGTAGACCTCGGCGAGGCGCCTGATGTCGCTGACGAAGTCGAGAACTTCCACGCGGCTCTTGCCCTTCGATAGGCGTAGGCCTCGCCCGAGTTGCTGCACGAAGATCCGTCGGCTGTGGGTGACCCGGGTGAAGCACAGGATGTTGACGTCGGGGACGTCGACGCCCTCGTTCAGGATGTCCACGGCTACCAGGATCGGTACATTGCCGGAGCGGAAGCCCAAGAGCCGCTTGCGTCGTTCTCTGGTCTTCAGGTTCGCGTGCAGCGTCGCCGCCCGCTCCCATCCGGGACGCAGCGCGATCAAGTCGCGCATCCGCTCCGCGTGCTCGATCGTCTGGCAGAAGATGATGGCTCGGGGGTTCGGCGTCTGGTCCCAGATTTTCTCGATGTGCCCTTTGACGGCGTCGTCCCGCTCGGGGATGAACAGACGCTTGTTCAGGTCTTTGATGGTGTAGCCGTGCTCAGATGCCTCACGTACGAAGTCCCAGTCGATGTTGTCGGCGAAGACGCTGTACTTGACGTCGGCCAGGTAGCCGAGGTTCATGCCCTGCGAGATGGACACCCGGACGACCGGGTTTCCGAACGTCCGCTCGATGTCGTACTTGTCGCCACGCCACGGCGTTGCGGTCACCCCGAGCCGCTTTGCCTCGGGCAAACGTTCGAGCAGCGAGGCGTAGTTGCCGGTTTCGCCGACGTGGTGGGCCTCGTCCACGATGACGAGGCCGGGCGAATAGCCGGACTCGACGTAGCTGCGGGCCGTCGGAGCGACGCCGAAGGTCACGCCGGGCAAGGCGTGTGGCTTCGAGTCACCATGGAGGATCCGCGTGGGGACCTGCTTGGGGATGTCACGCCACATGGCGCGTTCCAGCTGCTCCACAAGATCGATCATGTGTGCGGTGACCAGCACGCGCGCGCCCGGGTTGGCCAGCAGGAAGCGTCTCAGGACTCGACCGGCGACGACGGTCTTGCCGAGGCCGGTGGCCAGGTATACCAGAGCCTGGCCGGCGTCGGTGAGGGCCTCCCACGTAGCCTCCACCGCGCGGTCCTGGTACAGATGCAGGTCGAACGGTTTGACGTTGTCGGGGGCGCGGTCATAGACGGTCGCGAGTCGGCGTCCATCCCATAGGCTGATGTTGATTCCGACGTCACGCAACGCCTGAACGCGCTCATGGGCTTTTCGGGTAAAAGCCCTGTTCGTCACGACCACCGCGCGGTGGATGCCGTAGTGGCGCATCGCCGTGTGGGCCTCGTCCACGGCGTCGTAGTCGACTGACCCCGACTTCTTCCACTTGGCCTGGAAGACCCAGTCCTGCCCCTTGAGGCGAGCGATGATGTCGGCGCCCTTGTCGCCTGGGCCGTCGACGTTGACGACCTCAGTGAACGCGATGAGACCAAGCAGTCGTTCGAGCTGCCGCGTGAAGCCCTTCGGCCCCTCGTCGACCAGGAACGCCGGGTCGAGAAACGAGTTCGTCATATCGTGACGATCTCGTCGTCGAGGAGATCGGCGGTCAGCAGCAGCCGAGAAAGCTCCAGCGTCTTACGTAGGGGCGCTCCCGCGACCATCCTTCGCAGGTCGGCCAGCAGTGCTGCGATCCGGGAGATCTGATCCGCCTGGGTGTCCTCGCTGAGGGAGGCGTAGGTGGTCCGGAATAAGTTGGCGTCGAGCACTAGGGCGGGACTGTTGGTCACCAGGTCGTAGACGCCTGCCGCGCTGAGATAGCGCGCGAATTCCCCATTTTCGACCGCGCCGCTCCAGTCGACGTCGGGCGTGATGCTCACCGCGATCGCCTCGGCGGCTCGCCTGGCTTCGGCGGACAGGGCGCTCCAGTAAGCGTGTGGACTCTTCGGCGCGAGATGGGCGAGGCGCTCGCGCATGTTCTCGAGCAGGGCGTCGCCGCGAGCCCGTACAGCGGCGGCGTCAACCCGGCGGTCGGGGAATTGCTCGAGGATCGAGGTCACCAGATTGTCGAAGGATCCCTCGACGGAGTAGACGTTTTTGAGTCGTGGCGCGCAGCAGACTAGGGCGAGGTTCAACGGTGACCATCCGTACTGGCGGATGAGTGTCGCCTCGGCGTCGACGTAGATCTCGATCTCGCCGGCGACGATCCGAATCGCGGACGGCTGTCTCTGGCCGTCCATGCTCAGTTCGACTCCAGACGTGACGTAAACACGCAGAACGGGCTGCGCGTTGCCGATGCGCACCTCCCGGTCGGTGTCCGGCAAGAGCGTCGCGGCGGATCGCCACCGCGCGAACCGCTCCTCCTCGGTCTCCGGTGTGATCGGTTCCGGCTCATCGGCCGGCTCGTCCCTTTCCCCGCCGAGGTGACCGAGGCCTTCGTCGTCAAGCCAGTGGTCATCGTCCGCCGCCGGCGGCGGACCGGGCGGCGGACCGTTTTTGATCCTTTCGTGCGTCTCGATGGCCTCGTACCACTTTTCATCGGTGAGGTACTCGGGATCGTTGGCGCGGAATTTGCTCGCCCAGCCCTTGGCGGTCTCATGGATCGAGGTTGTGCCGTTACCCGGGACGAGGTAGCGAAGTCCCGGCTTGTTCTCGCGGTAGGCGTTGAAGAAGCGGCTCAACGGAGACGCGTTCTCGCGTCCGACCAGGCGCATGGCGATCAGCGGCCGGAGAGGCTCCGGCCCGCGGATCTTCTCGACCATGAAACGCCATTCGTGGGATGAGGTATCGAAGTTGTTCTTCCGCACGTTTACCGGCGCGTGGTCGAGATGGATCTCGCCGACGATCCGTCCCATCCCGAGCTCCACCGGGTACTCCAGCTCGAAGTCACCGTCCGGGGTCTCCCAACTGAACAGGGACTTGTTCTGGTACGTGATCGCCCGGCCGTGGCGCAGGAATGTCAGTCCGAAGTCGGACTTGTCGGCGTACCGCTGGATGCCGAGCCAGCCCCAGATCCGCCGTTCCCGCTCCTCGATGTCGGTACTCTCGCAGTCGACGCACTCCTCGTGGGCCACGCTGTACCAGCGGCCGCAGTTCATGCAGGCGTACGCGTTGGTGAGCGGAATGTTAATTCTGTCGCCGGCATGGACGTCCGAGCCCTTATAGGGCACGGAACGGCTTGGGTCCCAGACGCATGGAAGGTGGGGCGCGACCGGGCGACCGTTGACGTACATTCGCTGATTGGCCCCACCCATAAGCTCGGCACCCGAGTGGCCAGCCTGTGGGTCCCGCAGCATGTACGTGTACACGCGCCCCAAGAGGCTCATCGTCTCCTTGATCGCGCGGGTGGACTTCAGCCGAGTCACCATGTCTTCGCGAAGTTTGGTGACGGTGACCAGCGTGCCGTGCTCTTCACGCGACTTGTCCTCGTAACGCAACGGGACCTGATAGGTGGACTCGCGCTGCATCGCCCTGAGATCGATCGTCGCGATCACCCACTGATCGTCACCCCGACACCCGGTCCTGACCTCGGTGACGGCTCCGAGACGCGCCGTGGCGATGTTGAATCCCATGCCGAAGAGGCCGAGGCTGCCAAAGCGCTGCTTGCCTGAAGTGCCGGCGCTAAGCGCCCGCTGCAGTCGCTCGGGCGACACGCCCCGACCGTTGTCGCCCACCGTAATGACCGACGACTTTCCGGCCGCGCCGGAGCTCGGCAGCGTGATGTCGATCCGAGGCTCCAGCGATCGGTCTCGCGTCGAGGCTTCGATCAGCTCGTCCAACGAGTTGTCGATCAACTCCCCGAGGCATTGATGAAGCTGCAGGTCGACCTCGGCGATCATCTCCAATATTCGTGGCGACGGCGTGAGGTTGAGGCTGCTGAGCCGAGCGGTCATCGGTCGCTTATCTCCCGAGTCAACGAGTTGTGGACGCTGCCGGCGATGACTCGCTCGAGAAGCGCGGGGACCGTGTGGGGCGTCCTCTGCCCAGGGATCGTGGAACTCGAAGTCTAGATCCAGATGTCAACACCGCCCCAAACCTTGGCTCTGGCACACATTTGTCAGTCGCGTTCGTCCGTAGTTCGGGTCGGGTGCCGGATGGAGATCATTCCGGCGTTGCTGCCGCATCTGACGGGCCTGCGTTGGAAGCGGTGGTGGTCCGGGGCGAAGATGGCCAACCTCGACGGGAGCCGACGGGACGGCGCTAAGCGCGAGGTCGAGGTGGCGGCTCAGCTCCTGTGCGAGCCGGGGCGGCTCGGCGCTGTCTATCGGCTCGTCCTGATGGCCGCGCGTGACGTCGGTATCACGCCGGAGGCGTTGCCTGACTTCCTCGGACTGACGATGACAGGGAACTGGTTCTTGTCGGCCAGCGCGAGTTGGACGAGGTAGATGTCGCCGCCGCCGTGCGGCCGCCGGCGGCGGGGTGGATGCGGGGCGGAGTGACCTGGAGGAACCGGTGACCGAGCGTCTCCTGGTCGCCGCACTACGGATCGGTCAGCATCGGTTCGCCGGGGAGGTGCTCCGCAACCACGCACGGATGCGTGTTCTGCGGGTTGTCAGTCGACCTATCGGGCAGCCGGGCGGGACAGATGCTTGTCGCCAGCCACATCAAGCCGTGGCGAGTGAGCACACACGCCGAACGGCTCGACCCGCGTAACGGGCTGGCCGCTTGCCCGACCCATGATGCCTGTAAGGCGAGGATTGTCGCGGTGGGCCACACGAGCTGAATGTGGCCCCCCACCTGGGCAGAAGAATGGGTACAGATATCCCTGAACATTACCGTCCAGGTGGCGCACCGCCGTCGCCGACCTCTGGCCGCAATCCGGCGACCTAATCCTCATCCCGGGCCGGACGACATGATGTCCTTCCCCGCCGTGTCGGCAGGTACATTCGGTGCCGACCGCAGCGTGTCGCCCGTACCTCAGGCCGGTCGCGCGGCCCGCCGCTCATGCGACGCCCGGCGGACGATCTGACCGATGCGTTCGGCTGCGTTAACGGGGTCCTCATGTTCCCAGGCTCGGACTACAACCCATCCGGCATCGGCGAGCAGTTGGTCCGTTTCCCGGTCTCGGGCGCGGTTCCCGTCGATCTTCTCGCGCCAGAACTGATCATTGGCTCGAGCGGGACGGTAGTGGTCGGGGCATCCGTGCCAGTAGCAGCCGTCCACGAAAACCGCGACACGAGCGGTGGGAAACACGATGTCGGCGGTGCGTCGCAGCGTGGGTAGTGGGCGAGCGTTGACCCGGTATCGCAGGCCCGCCTTGTGGAGCAGCGTACGAATTCGTCGTTCTGGGCCGGTGTCGCGGGCCTTGTTGGCACGCATCACCGCTCTTACCGCCGGGCTCTTGGCCCATGAGGTCTGGGCGGTGTCCGGTGCCGCAAGGAGCCCTCGCGCCCACGCGAGTCGCCATCCCTCGGCGAGATTCTCCGGCCGGCTGGCGTGTTCGACCGGCCCAAGGTAGCGGGCGGGTGAGCGACCACGATCCGACCAACGCAGGTAGGCGCGAATTCGCCGCGTGCGCGGTAGCAGTTTGAGTTCGACGGAGGCTCGTGCCCGGCGTCCATCGCCGAGGTCGACCCACCGACGGTCCGCCCCGCCTGCGGCTCGGTCCTGCTCGGCCGCGGCCGCTCGTCGGCTACGGCCGTTTCGCCCTTTCCACGCCCTCGGCTCCGGTGGCTTCTCCGCCCAGTGCTGTTCGGCCCGCGCCGATGACGTCACGGCTTGCTCTCCGCCTCGTCAAGGGCTGTGGCGATGGCTCGGGCGAAGAACTCGCCGAGCATGACGGGGACTGCGTTGCCTAGTTGGCGCATCTGCTCACCACGGGGGCCGGCGAGCTTCCAGGTGTCGGGGAAGGTCATGACTCGCGCTGTCTCGCGTACTGTCATGTAGCGATGGCGGTACGGATAGGCAGCCCCGTCGACCGGTTCGGGTAGCGGTTCGTCGGTCAGGAGAACCGACTCCCCGCCGGGCACCCCATGCACTCCGGCTTTGACAGTCTTGGCCGGTCGATCGAGCTCGTTCGGAGTGTGGCCGGCGTAGATGCGGGCGTCCGGCCAGCCGATGTGGTCGGTGACGCCACCGAGGTGGTACTCGCGTCGGTCGAGTCGGTCCCACGGCACTGGGGGAAGGGAGGATTGGCCGTCGAGTCCTTTGATGGCGTCCCGCAGGGTGCGCCATGGACGCGTGTCGTCGGCCTTGGGTGGTGGGTCGGGCAATCGGGACATGGCGCGTCGACGCACATGGGCGGGGACGTCCCGATGCCGCTTCCAGTAGGAGCCGTCCAGCATTGACCGGATCAACGCCGCTTCCGAGTATCGCGGGCGCACGGCCTCCTTGAAGCGGTTGATATCGACACCAAGGTCGGACCTGAACGCCACGATGATGATCCTGTTGCGGACCTGAGGGACACCGTAGTCGGCGGCGTTCACCCTCGTGGTCACGACCTCGTACCGCCGCTTCGGATCCGTCGGGGCCTCGTCGAGTCGCTTCCGTAGCACCTCGTCGTGCTCGCGCCACGTGGTGTCCTCGTCGCGCTCCTCGAACGGCAGGCGCAACTCCCGCTCGATGTAGTCGAAGTACGGTTTGAAGGACGGACGCAACAAGCCTCGCACGTTCTCGCAGATCACTGCCTTCGGCTGAAGCTGGCGGATGGCGCGGAACATCTCCGGGAACATGTTCCGCTTGTCCTCGTCACCCTTGGCGACGCCACCCAGGCTGAAGGGCTGGCAGGGCGGCCCCCCAGCGAGCAAGTCAACACGGTCCCACAAGTAGTCGAAATTGACGTCGCGTACGTCTCCCTCGACCAGAGGCCATCGCTCACCAGGAGAGGGGATATGTTCAGTCTCGCCCCGGGGGGTGGCCGCGTTGGCTTTGAGGGTCTCGCACGCGTACTTGACGAGTTCGTTGACCAGAAGGGGACGAAAGCCGGCGCGATGGACGGCCATCGCCAAACCGCCGCCACCCGCGAAGAGCTCTACCGAGGTACGGTCTCTGACTGGCTTTCCTGGCGGCTCAGACACGACAGGAGCATACCGCGGAGTTGTCGATCTTGGAAGTAGGCTCTGGGCGCGTCGCCGCTCGCCCCGACGCGTGTGGACGAGCGGCGACCGATCCCGCACGTGGTCGACGTCGTGAGTGTGGTTTGGTTACGCGGGTCAGAGGAGGTGCGATGGCGGTCTGGCAGCTCGGTCCGTTCGACAACGACGACGCGGTCGAGTGGTGCGGCACCCTAGAGGCCAGCGCACCCGACCAACGCACCGAGCATCTGCGGCAGGCTCTCGCGGCGGCTGTGGTGGGCGGGTCGAACCTCACAGCGGGCGAGGCCGCTCGCGCGGTCGCCGCTGCCGCGACCGTGCTCCAGTCGCTCACCGGCGCGCCGGCCTCGAACTCGGCCTACGCCCCGTGGTTCCTCATCGGACGCGGCGACATTCAAGTCAGTTCGTCGCTGCTGGACTTGGCGACGCGGGCACTCGACGTGGTCCTCACCGACGGCTCGGCCTGGCGCCATCGCTGGGCGGGCGACGTCGAAGAGGAAGAGGCCCTCAGCGTCGTCGAGGACCTGCGACGCCGCCTCGCGTCAGCGACGATGCCGTAGAACGAGCAGGTGTACACATGGCGCCGCTCGCCGTCGGTGTTCAAAACAACTGACCCGGTGGCAGATCGCCACGCGGCTCGCCCCCGGCCTCGACGGATGCTTCGTCGTTCTCGGCGGTGGTGAAGCCACCAGGAGCGAGCTGGCCAAGGTCGCTGAGAAACGCCGCCAAGACGGCATCCCGCGTCTGATACGGCGGGACTCGGCTCAGGTGCTCCGCGATCTCGCGCCTGACCTGGTCTTCCGGCTTCTGATCCTCCAGCAGGGCAATGGCCCACTGCCTGCCGGGGTGCAGCGTATCCCAGGGCGATCGCTTGTTCGCGCGGGTCGTCGCGCTGTCACCATGCTTGCCCAGGCCGTAGCAGATCCTCATCTCGTTGTTCCAAATGGGCTTGAAAAAGTTGATAAGGAACATCTCGGCCGCACGCTGGTACCCCGTCTGCACGATCAAGAATCGGCATTCGAAATCCTCCTCGCGCAACGTCGAGGTGGCTCTCGCGATGTTTCGCCGATGCTCGTTGAGGCGGTCGAACACCGTGGTTCCCTGGCTGACCGCATCCTTCGCCGCAGCGTCCCTGGGGTCCGCCTTACCGATGTATATCGGCTGTTCGGTACCGGACAGTTGTGAGTAAGCGTCGAAGGGGCCCGTGTAGTAGAGCGCGTAGACACCTGCTCCGTAGAAGGGCTGCAGAGAGACCAGCGGATGCCGACGCTGGGCGATCGTCGTGAGCGCGACGATACGACCGGTGGTACTCGGAGCGCTGGGGTCGAAGAGGCTACTTGGTCTCAGTGTGGGATCAAGGCGGCTCACCGCCTGTTCAAGTCGCCCGACCTCGTCGGTCAGCGCCTTGCGGAGCAAGTTACGTGAGGCGGTTCGGCTTGGCGGCGCTACGGACTCCAACTCGTCCACAAGGGCCGCGAGTTGCTTGACAAGACGCCGGCCTTGATCGCTACCGGAGTTCGGCGGAGACACTCTGCGAGGCTACATGAACCCCAACACAGAGCACCGCCGCTGATCGCGGCCGTCCGTCCCCAATCTCCTACGCTCTCCAGAGGCTCGGCCGAGTCCTCGACCGCCATTGGCGGCTCCCTCAGGCAATGAGCCAATGGCATGTGTGGCCGGAGCGCTGGCACCGCAGCTAGCCGTTCGGTCGGTCCGTGCGTGGCCATCCTTCGCTAGCATGTCGCGCACAGCTACCTTAAGTGAACGGCACGTGACCACCACCGCCCCAGCTTGTCCCTTGCTGGCGGGAGGCCAGGTGACATGCTCATGATGAAGTGGGGTTAAGTGTCTCGTTGGCGCACGGAAGTCCCGACGAGCGGCTCGGTGAGCCTGCCGCCCGACCCTCACGCGCTCGACGGCCTTGGCCGCAACCATTCGATCGAGACCGCGCTGGCCGACCTAGTCGACAACTCGATCGACGCCGGCGCCAGCGACGTTCTGATCAGATTCATGCAGCAGCGGGGCCGGTTGTGCGGGCTGTACGTCGTCGACAACGGGCGAGGCATTCGCGCGGACCGCGTGGACGCCGCGATGACGGTGGGCGGCTCGGCCGCGTACGGCGCTGACAGTCTGGGAAAGTTCGGCCTTGGAATGAAGGCGGCCTCGTTCAGCCAGGCCCGCAGCCTAACCGTGCTATCGCGCACCGCCGACAGCCATGTCGTCGGACGACGCTGGCGCATCGGAGACCGCACAGACTTCCAATGCGACGTCGTCCCCCCAGACTTCGCCCACGAGGAAATCGATCGCTCGTGGAATCTCAAGTCGAGCGATACGGGTACGGTAATCCGCTGGGACGACGTCACCGGGTTTCCCGCCACCGATGATCCAACACGGGTGCAGGGGTTCCTCACGGCGACGATGACCAGGATCCTCGATCATCTCGGTCTTGTCATGCATCGCCTTCTCGCGGAGGGACGAATCAACATCGGGATCGACGCGGAGGACACCGACCTAGCGACGGCGGGCCCCCGATTCGACGTGACTCCCCTCGACCCGTTCGGATACCAAAAGCCGGGCCACCTCGACTACCCGAAGAGATTGACCGCGACCGCTCATGGACACGCCATCCACTTCGACTGCCACATCTGGCCCGGACGTTCGAAGACCCGTCAGTTTCAGCTCGTAGGCGGCGTCGTGCAGCGGCAAGGCCTGTACTTCTATCGACGGAAGCGGTTGCTGCACGCGGGTGGCTGGGACGGCGTGACCGTTCCGGACCCACGTCTCCAGCTCGCCAGAGTCGCGATAGACATCGATGACGAGATCATCGGGTTGTTCCATATGAACCCGGAGAAGTCACGAGTCACCGTCGGCCCCGAGTTCGCTCACCTCGCGGAACAGGCACGCGGCGAGGACGGCACGACCATGGCTGACTATCTGCGGGACGCGGAGGCTGCCTACCGAACGTCGCGGGAGCGTAGCCGGAACCGTCGCCGGATGATGCCGCCCGGCCGCGGCTTCGAGCCTGCCCTCAAGGGCACCATCGCGGATGAGGTTCCCTTCGTCGAGGGCGAGAACCCGATCGACATCCGATGGCGTCGTTTCGAGGGCACAGATCTCTTCACCGTCGATCGCGACTCCCGCACCTTGTGGCTTAACGATCAGTACCGCAGCACCGTGCTGAGTGGTCGCCGGGGCGGGCTGAATGACGCCCCGTTGGTCAAGGCGCTGCTCTACCTGCTGGTCGAGGACGTCTTTCAGGGTGAGTACCTCGGCGCCAAGGACAAGGACAACATCGCCCTCTGGCAGGAGGTCCTCACCACAGCGGTCCTATGTGAGGTAGCACGGAGCGAGAAGGAGTGAGCGGTCGTCACCTGACACCCGCGAGCTTCGAGCAGTATCTCCGCAGCGGCGTGAACATCGAGCATCCCATCGACGGGAAGCCTTGGGTAACCCTTCTGATCAATCCGGGCGGACCGATGATCGGGCTGCGCGCTCCCCGAGGTACTCACGAGGTCCCCCCTCGCGTGCGACTTGAGAATGTCAGCGCGGCGGCCGGGCACGGCACCGAGGGTCAATACCTGGAGATCCGCGTGACCGACCCGCAGTTGTTCAGTGACGCGTACCCGGTACTGTGCGCGATCGCCGACCGAATTCAGGTCCAGGGGATGGGGTTCACCTCAGCGGTCTCTGACACTCTCAATGTCTTGGGCCAACTACTGCAACCTCGACGGGCACTACCACGCGAGCGGGAGCTAGGCCTCTGCGGTGAGCTTCTCACGTTCATCGGGCTCTGTCGCCACGTGGGCGCCGCGAAGGCCCTCGCTGCGTGGCGGGGACCGACCGCCGCAGAACACGACTTCGGTATCGATGGCTTCGACGTCGAGGCGAAGACGACCGCTGCAGAGCGGCGCACGCATTGGGTCGGGTCACTCACGCAGCTGACAGGAACCGGCCATCGACCGTTGTTCCTCGCGTCGCATCAACTCACCGAGGCCGGCCCCGATGATGGTTGGCGACTGGGCGAGCTGGTCGCCGTCGCCCGCCGGGAGGTTGCCCCGACCGGCCTCCGCCAAGATCTCGATCGGCGATTGACCAGCGCTGGCTGGATCGACCCCTTCACGGACATGTGCCGCACACGATGGCGCCGACGATTCCCCTCTACCGCGTACCTCGTCGATCAGACTTTCCCCCGGCTCACGCCAAACATGCTCACCGACATCGGAGTCAACTCCGCGCGCATGACGGACGTACGTTATCGCATCGACCTTACCGGCCTGCCCGCCGCATCTCCGACTCCGATTCTCTTGGCCCAAGCAATTTCAGCGGAGGTGACGATATGAACGACCCGCTGGCGACCGCGTACCGTGAGGCGCTTCGCGCCATGGAGATCAAAGGCCCTCGCGCCCTGCATACCACTGCGGCGTTCCTCGCCGACGACGCGACGGTGGTCACGACCGACGCGTCGCTGCGCGCCTACCTGGTGGCGGCTGACCCCAACGACGTGCTGCGCAAAGAACTCGCGATACGCCTCGCCACATGGGACGCCGCCGACGACGCGCAGTGGATCGAGGGCACAGACCCACACACGGCCGCAAGGCGCGACCGCGTCGCATCGCTGCTCCGCGTCGATGACAAGACAGCCGTGTTCCTGGCCGAAAGGTTCCCGATCGCCACGAGCACATTCACCGTTATCGACGCACCCTGGGATCCATGGTATGCCGATCGCACCGACGACGGCCAGGGCTTCTACTGGGATCACTACAGCCGCTACCTGGCGGAGAAGTCGGGCTTCGATGGTGACGCAATCGCGGCCCTCGACGCGGCGACCACGAGCGTGGTCGAGCGCCTCGCTGACCCGACCCGCTCCGAGAGGCATCAGGCCAAGGGTCTCGTGGTGGGCTATGTACAAAGCGGTAAGACCGCCAATTTCACTGGAGTCATCGCAAAGGCAATCGACGCGGGTTACCGCCTGGTGATCGTCCTCACGGGAAGCACGGTCCTCCTTCGAACCCAGACGCAGCGACGTCTCGACATGGAACTGGTCGGTCGCGAAAACCTCCTACGTGGCATCAGCGAAGACGACACGGAGTCCTTCGACTACCATGACGATCCGGATTGGCTCGCTGGCAAGTTCCTACGCCACGGTGTCCAGCCTTCAGGGGTGGGACATCCAGACATCATTCGGCTGACGACCCGCGAGGTCGACTACAATAGCCTGTTACAGGGGATCGCGGCGCTAGACTTCGATCGACGAGACCCGAGAAAGCCATACTTCCACCCTGACAATCTCATACCGACGCCGGCCCGCCTCGTTGTCATGAAAAAGAATGGTCAGGTCCTTCGGAAGTTAGTCAAAGACCTCGGCAAGATAACGGCGCGGCTCGGCGAGATTCCCGCCCTTGTTATCGACGACGAATCCGACCAGGCCTCCCCGAACACCAGCAACCCGCGGAAATGGAAAGAAGATCAGAAGGAGCGCACGAGCATCAACCGGCTGATCGGCGAGTTGCTCACCCTTCTACCCCGCGCCCAGTACGTCGGCTACACCGCGACACCGTTCGCGAACGTCTTCATCGATCCCAGCGATGCCGAGGACATCTTCCCCAAAGATTTCATCATCGCACTGGACCAACCCTCGGGCTACATGGGTGCGAAGGAATTCCACGACTTCGACGGCAACACCAACCGTACTTTCGCGAACTCCCGAGTCGCGACGCACGTTCGGTACCTCCCGGATGACGACGCTGAGGACGATCCGTCGTTGTCGAGAGCCTTGGATGCCTTCGTCCTGACGGGGGCGGTCAAGCTGTACAGAGAGAGTCAAGGACTCGGCCCGTTCCGGCATCACACCATGCTCGTTCACGAGGGGATGAAGCGCAGCGTCCATCGCGAACAGGCCACGGTGTTGCGTGACCTCTGGCAGGCTGCGGGATACTACTCGCCCGCCAGCGCCAATCGACTACGCGCTATCTACGAGGGTGATCTTCTGCCGGTCAGCCGCGCCGTGGCGCCAGACCTCCCAATGCCGGACAGGTACGAGGACCTCGCTCCATACCTCGCCCGAGCCGTCCGACGGATCGGTGAGACAGGCGACCCCGTCCTTGTGGTCAACAGCGAACCCGCGCTCGAACGGGCCAAGGAACAGGTGAACTTCGACAAGCTCTCCGTCTGGCGGATTCTTGTCGGAGGTAACAAGCTGTCGCGTGGCTTCACTGTTGAAGGGTTGACGGTCTCCTACTACCGCCGAATGACCAAGCAGCAGGACACCCTGATGCAGATGGGTCGATGGTTCGGCTTTCGCGGCGGGTACCGAGATCTCGTTCGCCTGTACATCACGCCGACACTGCACGAGGCATTCGAGGCGGGCTGCCTCGATGAGGAGTCGTTCCGCGGGGAGTTGCGCCGCTACGCGATGCCGATCGGCGGACGCCCTCAGGTCACCCCTGCCTGTATCCCACCGCTGGTCGCCCAACACCTTTCCTGGCTCAAGCCGACCGCCACCAATAAGATGTACAACACGGTGCTGACCGAACGGCGTTCGCCTGGAACACCGATCGAGCCTCGGTGCTACCCCTCCGACGAGGCACTCATACGGCGCAACACAGAGGCCTTCGCTCCCGTTCTGCACGCCGCCAGCCAGGAGGCCCACCTGCACGGCGGTTCCGGGGAGTGGGACTACCGAGCGTTCGTCGGTTCCATCAGCCACCAACTTCTCGTTGCGGCGCTGGGATCGCTTTGGCTGGCCATGCCGGACTATCTCACACCCGACCTCCGCTGGCTCAGTTCCCTAACGCCAGACCAGATCGACAGATGGGTTGTGATCTTTCCGCAGCAGGTTGGGGGCGCGACCCGACGGCGAATCCTCGGTCACGCGCCGACCAGCGTGTTCGCGCGTACTCGTCCACGTCGGGACTACTACAGCACCTTGAGCGAGGTCGACCACCGCAGGCCAATCAGCCTGATCAAAATCGGAGTCCCCGAGATCGGTGACGAGACAGCTAACCGGCTTGTCGGCACCCGCACCGGCACCGTCATGGTTTATCCCACCGTGGACCGCCCCAATGACCGTTCCGCTAAGGCCGTTCCCGGTGAACCCGGTGACGAACTACGGTCAGACAAAGTCACATTGGCGTTCCGCCTCGTCGCGCCTGTTACCGCTATCGGCGAGGATCGTCGTTTGGTGACTTTCTCTACTATCGATGGCTCCCTTGATCATGAGGCAATTATTGACAGGTCCCGATGACTTGAAGCGTGAATATTCCTTAGATTTTGAGTGGTCGTGTCGTCTGCCAACCCAGGGTATTGCGTGGTTGGGTAACTGCTGGTCACGCCGCCAGCGAACAGTTGCCCGAACTGCGGCTGGCTACAGGAGGGTCCTGATGCAACGGAGGGTGCGTCGGACCTGCTGGGCCGGCGACGATCGGGATGATCCTTCGAGTTTGCGGCACTCCGCCCCTGGGCGAGGCGGTCACTCCGGTGTCCTGCGGGTGAGGACGGCTGGTTGGTGCGGTGGCTATCCCAGGCCCACTGTTCGTCACCGATACCCCGCCAGTTGCGCTGACGGAAGCGGTGGGCTCCGGGCGGACGTAGCGCAGGCAAGTGATCGACCCGGCGGGGCCGGCGCAGCATGATCGCGAGAGCTTCCAGGTGCAGGCGGGGGCCGGAGGTAGCTCAGGGCTGCGGAAGTGTCACCCCTCTGCTGTTGCTTCCGGCCGATGCCCGCAGGTCGCGCAGGCGTTGTCCAGCACTCGTCGACGTACGCTCCGGCGTCGTGCGGTCTGACACGCGAGGGCAACAGTGAGCAGCGCCGCGCCGGCGAGAAGAATCAATGTGGGCCCCCCGGGGTCTTAGGAAAGGGCAATCGCTGGCGGAGCTTGCCGATCAGGTCGGATGTCGTCCTATGCGGCCGTCGGTGCCGAAAAGGATGGCCGGGGAGATCGCTGCAGGCGCCTCGTCGTCGAGATCGACGGCCAGGTCGAGCAACGCGGCCACGAAACGGCTCAACCAGTCATGGCCACCCGGCCCGGGTTAGCGAGTCTCCCACTGGGTAATGCCAGGCATCCTCCTGCGGGCGTTGCAGTGGGCAGCGGCGCGTGAGGAGGACAGGTGACTGGGCGCAACGAGGACACGGGAGCCGCCTATCGCGTCACCCACGGTGCGGAACGTCGCTGGCAAGCGGTAGCCGCCGCTGCGGGCCTGCTCGTGGCGCTTCTGAATTTCAGCGCCGCCTTCGGACACTCCGCCCCCGCGCACAGCGGCGAATACGGCCGCGGGTACACGGAGAACAATGCGAGCGAGTACATACGCGCGGACGGCGTCGACTTCCGCGAGGTGGTGCAGGAGTTGCGCCCGGCAGCGGTGCCGGTTCCGCCAGGCTACTCGTTTGCCGCTGACGCCGACGAACTCGTTGCTGGGCTTGGAAACGAACCGGCAGTGATACAGGTGACCGCCGTGCGGGGAACGTACGCTGGTTGGGCCGCGTGCGCCTGGAAAGCGGACTGGCTCACCGCGCAAGCCGCAGGAGACAAACCCCGATCCGCGATGGCCTCGGCGATGCTGCGAGAAGTGCCTCCCTGGCCCCTCGTCGTACAGACGGACGGGGGCGGTATCCGTCAGCAGTACCGCAAGGTGGCGGAGTCCGCCGAGCGCGAAGACGTGTCGGCCGTGCGTGACGATGTCCGTGACAACTGCCCAAGGCACTTGATCGGCAAGTCACGCTGACTGCGACATCGCCTCGCTGGACACTGACCACCCATCCGCTCGCCAAAGTCAGATGTGCGTAGGAGAACCAGTCACGTTTCACGTCGCCACTGGGGCAGCTTGACCCGACTGGAGTCGAGGCGAACCTCGATGGCCTCCTTTATCTCAAACTGGCAAACTCGCGTATTCTCCAGGGTGAGTTCTACCTCCGCGCGCCGGCCGCCGTCGAAGCGCATCACGGACCGTAGCTGAAGAGGGTGGCACTGGCGTCCGCAAATGGCTCCCCTCTGTGTCAAGAGGCTGCGGCGAGGGTTGTTCTAGGCTGGGGTGTGGCGGGTCCGGGAAGTGACTTCTCCGAAGAGCCGGCGTGGGGATGCGAGCTGGTCACGCTGGAGTCAGTAGTCGTCTCCCGTTGTCCTCCCGGACCCGTCGCCGTGGTGTCGTCGATCATCTGTTGGTAGACGATGTCGGACAGGCGTCGTTTTAGCGTTCGCATCGCCTCCATCGATCTCTTCCCCGCGCGGCCTTCTTGCGGTCGAAGTAGGCGCGGCCGTCGGTGGGGTTGCGGAGCTGGACGGTGGCCATGATGTGCAGCACCCGGTTGATCTGCCGGTTCCCGGCCCGGGAGAGCCGGGGGCGTACCTGCTCGCCCGAGGACGCATCGATGGGG
This sequence comes from Micromonospora tarensis, assembly GCF_016803395.1. Lineage (GTDB taxonomy): Bacteria > Actinomycetota > Actinomycetes > Mycobacteriales > Micromonosporaceae > Micromonospora > Micromonospora tarensis. Next base: position 69,859 of record NZ_JAEVHL010000007.1, read on the forward strand.
GCGGTGCCGTGACCTCGGTTGGTTCAATGGTGAGGTCGTGTGTGCGCTTCGGCTGACCGACCGCCAAGCCACCCCGATCGTCCGACACTAGATACGGAGTGCGCGAGCCGTCAGGACCGGGGCTCTTCCGCTGCGTCAGATGGGCCGGACGCAGCATGAGGGCTGCGGCTGACTGTAGGACGCCGCTGAGATGGTGGAGGCTCGGTCGGTCTTGTCGCGGCCTGGCCTGCGGCATCTGATTCTGACCGCGAGGGCCGCCGGGTTGACGCTCTCGCTGAGGCGGCCGCGATGGCTGGTTTTGTCCAAGCACTTCGTCCGTTGGCGGACCACCGGGGACAGGCATCGGAATAGCATCGCCAATACCAGTCGTCTGAGCGGCGGCGGCGCAGGTCCACCTTTGCGCCACCGCACGCGCCGCAGCGCGGCGGCGCGGCGAACTGAGCTCCGTGCTCGTGTTCGAGGAGTTTGCGGGCAAAGTGAGCACCTCGAACGGTGAGCATCACTTCACGCGTCCAGCTCTGCGACAGTGAGTTGAGACTGCCTAGGAGAACCGTTTCGTCGTCGATGATGACGATCTTTTGGTGCATCATGTTGATCTCCACGACGTTGTGTAGGACCGCGCGTAGATCGGCCAGGTACTTCTGGTGTTTGGGTTTGCGTTGCAGGGCGTCGCCCGGGTCCCGTACGAACAAGGTCACTTTCACGCCCCTAGCCGCAGCTTCCGCCAAGACCGGGAGCAGGGACTTGACCCGGTCCGTGGTCCATGGAGCCCAGATCCAGATCGAACGACGCGCGGTTCCCAGGTGGTCAGCGAATGCTTGATAGAAGCTGCGTTCATCGTGGATGTCGGTGACCCGCACGTGCTGCGCCAATATCTCCGACAGTTCACTGGAGACTGGCCCAAGGAGCGGACGTTCCGGTCCTGTGACCGTTGAGGGCGTGATGAGTAGGGTCGCTGGTACGGTGCGGGCCCGCTGGTGTCGTAGCAGCGCGGCAACCTGACCCATGGGGCTACCAGCAGGCGCGGAAAGGACCCGGGTGCGGCTGCCGATCAGGTACAGCCGCGTCTGAGTACGGGTGACCGCGACGTTGAACAGCCGCGTCCCGTCGCGTTCCCACGTGCTTCCTTGCAATGTAGCCCGGGCTATCCACCGCTTGTCACGGTCGTCTTCGACGAGATCGAACACAACGACCGGGAACTCACGGCCTTGGAAGCGGTGTGCGGTGCCAACCTCGGTGACGGGCTTCGTCGACCGTTCCTGGTCACGGAGCGCTTCGAGGGTCGCCTCAACCTGGTGCCCGTACGGGGTGATGACGCCCGTTCGTTCGCCCCGAGCCTGGTGGTAGTCCGCGAGGACCCGGCTCAGGAGAGCCCCGGCCGGCCACCAGCCGCTTACTCGGCCGGCAGGGCGGACGCGCCCAATGTCATCCAGCTTGTCGGTATCGATCAGCACGATCTCCGGATCGTCTTTGCTGTGGGCACGCACGGTCCGGCCGGGCTTGAGCAACCCGTCGTACGCGACGGCATTCGCCAAGCCCATGATTGCCGGCCCGAACCTGTGCTGCACGTCCAGCGCGGTGCAACCCGAATGCCCCTGTGCCTGTGACGGTGTGGTGATGCCGCAGTGCGCGAACACGTCTTTGGTCAACCAGCGCTGGATGTCTGGCCGCTCGGCGCCTCGCACCTCATCGCCCACGATCGCACCGAGTTGCATGAAGTCGCCGAGGAGGACGGCCGCCTGTCGTGCGCGTGAGACGGCGAGAAGCACCTCAGGGAGATTCGCGGCGCCGACCTCGTCGATCAGGACGACGTCGTAGGGGCCATCCATCAACGCCTTGGTGGTTCGAAGCCGGGCAAGGGTCGTCGCGACCACTATCGCCCGGCGAATAATCTCTCCCTCGGCGTCCCGCCGAAGGCGGTCGAACTGTTCTTGCGCCTTCGCGTGTTCCTGCTCCAGCCGCGAGCGTTCGACCTGGTCGGCGATGGTCTTCGCCCGCAACTGGGCTAACTGCGCCGACAGCGACGACAGATGATGCCGGTCGGCGTGCTCCACCATGGCGCGCTGCGCCTCGGTCGGCCTGGCCCTGGCCTCGGCAGCAAGCAGTGCCTGCTGTGCCCGCGTCAGATGCTCCTCGGCCTGCCTCGCCAGCGCTTGCGCCTGCGCGTGGGCCTGCTGCGCCGCAGCGAGAGCGGCATCACTGGCCTGAATGTCCGCACGGCTGCCACCCGCAGTGGCGGTAAGCTGCTCGGTCCGTTGCCGAACCATTGAGCGACGTCGCCTGAGTAACTCCTTGGCTTCCTGTGCCCGTGGCTCCAGATCCTTGGCCCGCTGGCGAACTTCACTCAATGCCGCGCGATGCTGCTTGATCCTCGGCCGGTCCCGTATCCGTGCGAGGGCACCTCCGCCTTCCATTCGAGCCAGCTCTGTGTTGATCTGGCTAGCGGAGTGCCGTGCCGTCAGCACCTGGGCGTCGAGATCATCAGTAGCGGCGACGAGATCGAGTAACTCCTGCCGGAGCCGGTCGATCTCCGCGTATATCGACCGGGCCCCGGCAAGGGCCTGCACACGCCGATCAGCCACGGCCAGCTCATCGTGTAGCCGTACACAGTCCTGCCGTCGGCCCCGCATCCCAGCCTGAGCCGTCGCCACCGCTTCGGCGAGACGCGGAATCTCCGCCTCCGCGGCCAACAGCCGTTTCGCCTGCCGGTACCGCTGCTCATCGAAGTCACCAACCCGCTCCCGCAGGCGGACGAGTTCGTCGCCCGCCTCACGCATCCGTAGCAGTTCGCCCTCAATGACCTGCCGTTGCTGTTCCAGACCCGCCAACTGTTCCCGCACCAGGTGTGGAAGGCAGATCTCGGGATGCTTGAGCACGTCTGGGTGGTGCGGAGGACCGACCCGGAGCAGGTCCCCCGGTTGATGACGGGCGCCCACGACACCAAGCAGCGCATTGTCGACGGCGATATTGGTGGCGGACACCAGCAGCACACGCTTGCCCGAGGCCATCAAGGCGCCGATGGCCTCGGCCAGGACACGTGTCTTCCCCGTGCCTGGCGGCCCCCAAACGAGACGGACACCGGCGCCCAGGCACGACTCGTACGCCTCCTGCTGCATCGGGGTGAACCCGGCGACCGGATCCACAACGCGAGGAGCGGTAGCGAGCCTCCCAACAGCAAGATCGTGCGCCAGACCCGCGTCGGTAAGTCCTGAAAGGCCCTCACGTAGCTTGACGAGCAGGTAAGTAGCCGGTTGCTTGTGTTGCCAGAGATACGCCTCACCAAGATCCACGAATTCGGCGACACGTACCCGCAACAGCGACCCGTCCAGCACCGCTTCCATGACCGGGTACCCGGCACCCGAACCAGGTTGATTCTTGCCCGCCAAGCGCAGCGACTCGATTTGATCCGGGTCAGCACGAGATCGCTCCGCACCTCGGACATCAATGGCGTACCAGCCGCGCTGGCCCTCCTGGCGGGCCCGGCCCACGCAGATCAGGCGTTCCGACCGGGCGCCTGCGGTGCTGCTGATCCAGAAGTCCAGAGCTGTGCAGACCTCATCGCGCCAGTCCGGCAAGAACGACCCCCTCGCGTCACGCGTTCAAAGGCGATGCTACGTTCCGCAACCAGTTGAACACCAGGTTCGACATGGATCGCAAGCCGGTCTTCCCGTCGAGTTCCTGAGCGCGCCTGTCGTGGACGTAGGGCCGGAACCAGCTACAGCGAATCCCACCGTTAAAGACGAAGGCGCGGACTGGTCGCTCGCACAGAACAAATACAGGCTGCGCCTGCCGGTAGGTTCGAACGCGAATCTAATCCCAGGGCTCTGCCGCAGACGCCATGGCCGCAGTTTGGCAGGGTTCGGGCTGTGGTCCTGCCGGGGCGCAAGACGCAGTGAGCATTGCCACGGTGCCGCGACACCATCCGGCCATGCGAAGGAATGCGCCCAGAGCGAGCATGCGGAAGCCGACCGGGCTCCGCAGTACCGGTTGAGCAGGACGCGCGTCCACGCCACGCCCGGGTGGGGCACCGATCTACGTCATCCTGGACAACTCGTCCGCCCACAAAGGCCCAAGACCCAGAATTGGCGGCTCGCAACGAGGTCGATTTTGCTTAACCCGACCTACGCCTCCTGGGCTAAGCCGATCGAGGCCCAGCTCGGGCCGCTCCGCACGTTCGTTATCGCCGGCTCCAACCACCCGAACCACCCGGCGCTGACCCGAAGGCTGCAGACCTACCTGCGCTGGCGCACCGCCAACGCCCGCCACCCCGTCGTCCTGGCCGCCCAACGCCGAGAACGGACGCACTCGCATCCGAAGCGAACGACAACGACGCTGGGGCCAACCCGCCGCCCACGCAGCCTGACCCCAACACCTCAAACGTTCGTGATCACGGCACCAGCGACGGCGCCTGCACGTCGCGGACCATGCGAATCTCCCGCACGTCGTCCTCGACCTGGTCCGTCCCATCAGCAACGAACCCGTGCTTGCGGTAGAACGCCTGCGCGCGCGGGTGCGGATCAGCGACCCACAGCACCGCCGACTCCGCGGGGTCGATAACGGCCTGCAACAACACCCGCCCAGCAGCCCTATCGTGATCGGCGGCATGCACGTAGAGCACATACAGCTGCCTCGCCCACGCCGCCCCTCCAACGGCGGACCCGACATCGCGATCCCGACCAACCCGCCCCTCCCGCTCGGCCACAGCCGCCCGGTTCTCGCGATAGCGCTTGTCGATCAAAGCAGCAGTCCAGAACCGTTTCCCGAGCAGCCGGGAAACCCGGATCATCCAGCACCGCATCCGACATAAGTCCTCGGTACGTCTCTTGCCAGCACCGAACATGCACACACGCCATCTGGGCGACGTCATCGACCCGGGCTGGGCGAACAGTCAGCGAGGAACCCACCGCCGAACCGTAGGCCGCACCCACATACTCGCCGACCGGCCTCGCGGCGACCGCCCAACCGTCAGCCCGGGCGCCGCGTCACCCAACACCGCAAACGATCTTGGTCATGGCACTAGTCGTCGGCCGGAAGGTAGGCGCTCTGTAGGCGTCGTACTCACTGCCATCCTTGCAGGGAGTTAACGGTGTCAACCCCATCCACTCCATCGCCTCGCTCCCGCCGGTCGCAGTCCGCTAGTCCAGGCGGCCAGCCTCCGGCTCGGCGCAGCCCGTCCGGCAGCCGGTTCGCCGGTGGAGCGGGGCCATGGGTGCCCTGATTGGCAGCGGCGCGGCGGGCGTCGCTGGCGCTCCATGGCCCGTCGTAGCCTCCGGGGCGGTGCTGGCCGTCGTGATCAGCGTGTTCCCGCAGGAGTCCAGCGACCGGCTGCAACTCCTTCTTGCGGTGCTCAATCACCTGCGATGGCGATCCGAGTGCCGTGAGCGCAGGCGGTTAGCCAACGCGAAATCCCCGCGCTGACCTGGCTGCACACCGATCCACCCCCGGCCGACTCAGGTGGTAGCGCGCGTGAGGCCGCTGACGGCGGTGACGAGGGACACCGGACCGTCTGCCTGCCACAGAGCCGGCTATATCGCGTTCAAGTTGCCCGCATCGAGAGGGCTCTGTTGATGACGGCGGCTCGTGGCAGGATGCGCCCGTGCGTCCCCGGCTGATCCTCCTGTTTGCTGCTGCTCCGTGCGCCGCCTTCCATGTTGTAGGCGTCCTGACGGCCCGTCCGATCTGGCGTTACGCCGAGGTGCTCAGCATCGGTCTGCTCCTTGCCTGCGCCATGGTCAGCCGATCGGCGGGTTCCCGCTGGGCGCTGGGAGTAGCCCTCGCGGTTCTGCTTGTGGACGCCGTCTTGGCGATCCCCGCTGCTCGGGACAGCAATGTCTATGGCGGGGCGGTACTCGTGCCCGCCTCGAGCCCTGAGACATCGTCGGCGTTCGAGTCGGGTCTTTCCCTCTGTTGGCCCACGTTGGCTGCGGTGTTGGTGCTGCTCGTCGTCTGGCGCCGCGGTGGTTGGCATCGCCAAACGGTGGCGCCGGCTGTCGTGGGGGCAGCGCTGGTCACCGGGTATGCGGCCGTCCGTATTACTAGTACGTGGCGTGCCGTTGCTGCTGAACCGCCGCGAGCGACCGGCACGCACGTGGCCGATCTCGTGATGGCCATGAGCATGGCGGTCCTACCGCCCCTGGTCCTCGGAATTACCGCGCTGACACTCGCCTCGGCGCTCGCCAGCCACCGCCTACGGCTCGCCGCGATCGGCGCGGCGTTGCTGGCCCTCATGGCGCTGCCACTGATGGACACCTGCATTGCCACCGTCCCGATGCCCCTGTACGTAGGCAGTGACATCGCCGGATTTGCCTGGGATGCCATCACGCCCACGCTGTCCATGCCGCAACCGATACCGGCGCTCACGGCGGCGGTCGAACTGACCGCGTACCTGCTGCTCGTCGCAGGCAACACCGGTTCAGCTGGTCCGACGGGTTCGTCATCGGCCGGGTCGGCTGGGCCGCCGTGTCGCCGCGATCTTTGAGCACGCCCTTCAAGGTGCAGGCAGTTGAATGCGACGACGGATAGTGAGAGGGGCTGCATCGCTTGCGCGGTTGCTAGAGCAGACGGGATAGACGTCGAAGGCCGAGGTTCTCGACAGGCAAGCAGCCGGCTGCGGCGTTTCTCAGTGCTATCGGGCGTCGCCAAGCTGCGGGAGCTCCCCGGAAACCGCTGAGGCCGAGGCCACAGCGGTATGTCCACAAGTCCTCCCGGGTGCTCGCCGCCGAGCTGGCCCGCTGGATGTACCCGGCCTCTGCCGGAGGCGAACCGTCAAGACCGCCTGACGGGCACTCCCACGTCACCGAAGCGTAGGTCGCGGGGCGACGATGCCTCAACCGCTCGGCGGCCCACCACCTGCCGAGTCTTGCCTGGCGTCTCCTGCACCTTGTTCTCGGCGAGCTGCCGAAGAACCTCTGCCGTACTTTGCTGGGATTCGGGACCGCGCTCCCGACCGCCGCTACTGAGCCAGGGGCAAGGTGGACGATCACCTCATGTTCCTGGCATTGGGGCAACTACGCCAGGAGATGGCGCTCCCGTGCGCCTCGAGCGCTTGACCGATCTGCGCGCGAGCGGCCGAGCCTAGCCGCCCGGCACCCGCTACATCGCTCAACGCCTGGGTGCCCGTGTAGATCGCGCCGTCTTCCTCGCCTAACTGTAAATGATGAAAGGCCGTGAACGAGGAGGCCGAGCCGGCAGGCCAGCTCCCGTGCAGCCTAAACGCGGGCCTATCCCCGTCGCTGGCTTCGCCACCGAGAGTTCGACGGCAGACGATCCGAATAACGAAGCCGACACTGGCCCGTGCTATCGCACAGACGCTGCCGACGGTGGGAGCTTGCGTGCAGATTCTACGGGAGCGAACCGTTCTGCACAAGTATGAAGTAGATCACTACTCATTGCAATTGATCGATACGCTTGGGCATGAAAAGGTTTCATCTCACCCAGCGCAACTGCGACATTACCGAATGCCAGTGATTGCCTAACTGTCCTTCTAGGCAATAGCGCTGCAATCCCCGTCCCCGGAGGTTTTGAGCTAGGTGTCGAAAACAGTGTATGTATCACTCTCGCGACGACTGATAGCTTGTATAGCGGTCGTTGCTCTGGCTACTGTTGGAACCGTACTCTGCCTTTCTGCGCCGGCCTCAGCGGCGGTCTCGAAAGCGTTTGCTATCGGTATCTGGGGCCCAAACGAACAGCGAGTATTGGCACCGCAAGGCACGACGGATGGTTCGCGGGTAGGCGTTGTTCCCTACGTTCCTGACGGCAATGCCGCAGCCGATTCGCAGCGGTGGAAGTTCCAGTTCACTAGCACGCTGCCATATACGCCGCCGCGACACATGTACCAGATAATCCATGTGAAGACCGGGCTCTGCCTCGGTATGACTGGTACTGGAGGGCCCGAAGTCCAATTGCGCAGTTGTACAGCATCGGGCGTATCGCGGTCGTGGTATACCGCACCACCGAAATATGGCGAAGGCTTCTGGCTTATCAACAATGAACGTGGACGGTGTCTGGATGGACTAAAGTCAGATGGCATTGCCGTAGTCGATACCTGCTACAACCTTCCGTCGGGAAACTGGCCCGGCGAGCATTGGATTTTGCGGACCGGACCTTTCGAGTGCGCAACCCCGGGCACCGTTCTCTGTACACGCCCGAGCCAGCCGGTCCATGGTCTCATGGATACATGGCAACAACCCGCGATCACCTATAGCGGTACAACTGCCAGCAGCATGATTAATTCAGTCGACTGGAAAACGCTCGACAGTCAGGGCATCGACAGTCGACTGGACGGCTTCGAGTTCGGCTGGGAATCATTGTATTCTGGAGGGCTAGCCGAAGACAATGCGTACTGGGTCGAGTATGACGGCGTTTCGTACGAATACTATAACCTTTCGGGAATGCCTGGAGCGTCCGACGCGGACGGGCGTGCGCATACCTATATGGTTATGCCCGGCGAAAACTCTCAACTTGCGCTATACATTGATTTCAACTTCGCCGCGAATACCACGAAGGCGGAAAGTACTCGCATTGGTGAGAGTAGCGGAGGGCTTTACGCCCAGACAATCGAAGCGGCATCGTTCGCGGGCTCGTTCGAGCATCGGATGCAAATGCTGGATGGTAATCATGTCTGGCGACGGCCCTGGGTAGCGGAGACTTCGACCCGTGAAATTTACCCCTGCGGCGCGCCTCGTAACGCGCCAGCTACGGGAGGCCCTAACACGCCACCCCGATGCCTCGACGCTACGGCTGTCGCCAAGGCGGGAACAAATCCTGCAACGGTCGACTACTTCAAATTAAGCAAGCCGTCATTACAAAGTGCACAAAATCCTCCTTCCTCCGCGAGGGGAATCGAGGTGGGCGACATCTACAATGGCGTCGACCAACGCCTGCTAGCAGAATGTATGGCTTCCGATCCTAGTCGATGCATGAACAGTGTTCCGGGTCTGGCAGAATGCATCGCTGCGCACTCGGTGTGCAACACGACAGCAAAGCAGGCACGTGGTGGTCGCCATGGAGTTAGCAAGACAACAATCACCGAGCAGCAGGCGCTTGCCCTCACGCGAAAATCGGTAGTCGTGCCAGTCGGTAGTCTGCTGGCTAGTGTCAAAGCGCGCACGATTCCAGCCCAAGCCTACGTTAATGCGCGAGGTGTCTCTGCCCTTTCGGGAGCTGAGGGGGACGTGATTCTTGTTTCAGGAGCCGGGCCGGTGCAAGGATTACTTGGACGTCAGACCGGGCTATACCACGGATACAGGCTGGCATTTGATTCTGCGAGTGGATCCCTACTTCACGCCTGTCTCGGCGCGACCTGCTCAGATATCTCATGACGCTCCCCAGCAGTGTACAGCCACTTGTTGTGCACGAGGGTTGAAGGACCAAAAGGATAGGGATGACCAACCGTCTGATTTCCCGTTCGAGGTTTGTTTCCATAACCGAGTGGGACGATATTCCGGCTACCAAATAGCGTTTGGTGAATCTGCGAGGTCAAAGATCTGTACGTGCCTGGGATCCAAAACTTGACGGCTAACAACGGCGCCAGCTCAATTGCAACACGACCTGTCTCCGAAAAGTTAGCCCTGCGGTCAGCAATGGCTCCGTTCATCCCGCGAGTCGCAATCTAAGGAGATAGTGCACCTCGTGAACCTACGCTCAATATTGACGATCGTCGGCTCTGTAGCAATGGTCATAACAAGCGCACTTCCTGTTCAAGCCGCAGGAAGCGATCAGGCCCGTGGATCCTTGGCCTATTCTAACCGTCCACTCTCAGGCGGGCCACCGTCTCTTCAACACTTCAGCAACTCCGGTAGCGAGTTAAAAGTTCGAATGGATCAGCGCGCCTGGCTGGAAAAGGTTACTAACACTGACCCCGTTGATCTTCGGCAAGAATGTCGCGATCACGCCACAGAAGCGGGTGCAACACCAAAGGGCTGGCTGCGGGACCGGATGCTTCAGTGCTTTAAGGCACGCAAGTATGTCTCAGCGAGAGGCATAGACGGCGAACCTTGGGGTGAGATTTCCTGGGACATGTGGGTACTCGGCTACGCTAACCACGGAGTACGACAGGTCGACTACCTGATCAGCATGGAGAATGTCAGCTACTTCTCGGTTCCCGGGAAGACGGTGAACTGGCCACAGACACAGTTCGACATCACCTTCCACGGCTGCTCCGACGCAATGACCTGTCCCAGCCAAGTCGATCTCAAAGACACCGTCGCCGGCTGGATGGCCCGGCCTAGCAGATCCCTAACTTTCTCATCAAGCAATAACGTTGGTTCTGGGCTCGACTTTAGGGTGCCGGCCTGGCTCATCATGGACCACCGAACCATTCCAGCCGCGAGCGACAACCTGCTGCCTTCCATGCAAGCGGGCATGTTCGAATCAAAAATCAGGTTCGACTCTGCCGGGCGAACAGTCGTGGGGCGAGACTACGGGTCAGTCTTCACGGACGCGCCCCTAATCTACATGCTGTCGCTCAGCGAGGACGCGGTCAAGCAAAGTGCCAGACACATATATGACGCCCTGAATCATCCCCAGCGGACTTTCCCCAGTTGGCTTGGGAAGACAGTGCCAGGGGGAAGCATGCAAGATCCTCTTACCCGCCTCACGGACCAGCAGAAGATTCTTGAGAACCGCAACGAGTCTATCAAGGTGTGCAAGGACATCTGGGGCGACAATTACGCACAAGGCGGTTTGCAGTGCGACGAATTCCCCTTTGCATCAACCTATCAGGGCGGCAAGTACGGGCCGGCCAGCAACGGCGGATATCTCCGCTTCTCTGCCAGGCCCATCCCAGGTGATGACAACAATGCAGGCGGGGGTTCCCGCCTCGGCCAGAAATTTTACTGGGAGAACAGGATTCTGGACGGTGAAGCGTTCTACGTTCGGATAGATCCTTAAGCACCGGGCGGCGCGGGCCCCGCGGCTCGCGCCGCCACTCGGACAGGAGCGGCAAGCATGCAGCCAAAGATCGTCGCTCAGACAAGGGCCACAATCCTGCCCCTCTACCGGTACTTCGGGCTTCGCGACTGGCTGGTAGAGCCTCATATTGAAGAGACTCAAACTCTTTTAGAATCCGCCCGGGAAACAGTGGTTGCCTCGGATGGATTTCAACTCGTTGTCCACTGCGAGCAAAGCGAGGAATCGGTGCAGGTGATCTGCCAATTCTGGAGGCAGCGGCCCCCAGAGGTGGACGGACAAGCGCAAGGTGTCCGTGAGATTATCCTGTCATCACCGAGCGGGGAAATCTTCATCGACCAGCCAACGATGCTGGCGGTCGACTTAACCCCCCATCACAAGTTTGAGCCTGGGCTGATCGGTGTCCGCGTGATGTGGCGGGGGCGGCGCGGCCAAGGGCTGTCGCGTGCGACCGGCCCACTGCAGCATAGCGGCGAGACATATAACCTTCAGCTATGGCAGCAGTAAGCTCTCGGAACCACGTCCACTTGCCTGCAGCCGAGCGGACGAGGTCTACGCGAACGCCCCGATTCCTCCTTCCGTCTTTGATCCTAACCCTGATACTGCTCCTCACGAACGGTCTCACTGCCTGTGGAGCTGGCGACGACAGTCGTGTTGCTTCCTTCCCCTCCGGTCAGACGACGTATGCGCCGCTTCCCCGTGACGGTGACGTGAGGAACGTAGCCGCCGCGGAGGCGGCTGACCGGTTCGCCGGCACATGGGCCCGCAACGATCTCTCCGACAAGGACTGGAAGGACTCACTACTGCCATTGGTCACGCCTCAACTCGGTCGCAAGGTTGTTGAGTTCAGGAGGACGGCTACGGCCACAGGCCTTCTCCGCGGACCTGCCCTGTTCGAAAACGGCACCGCCGACAACATGAGCTTCGCCATCGCCGCGCAAGGCGGAGTACTACACGTGACGCTCGTTCGAGGTCATCCGGACTGGCTGGTTTCTGAAGTACGGCTCGCCCCTCGCTGAAGCCTCTGATCGTGACGATACGGGGAAAAGTGATCCATTTTCATCGTGGGTGGCGGGCCTCCTTGGCGGCTTGGAGGACGAGGATCGCCTGCACGATCGCGGTCGCTCGGCGGGAGCAGCAACGCAGCTATGGCGAGGACTTTCCAGGTCTTGAGAGCGGAAACGTGGCGTTCGCCGAGTGCTCGGATCCTGGCGTGGTGCCGGTTGACGGACTTCTATCGGCGGGACAGGCGTTTGCGCGGGCTCCAGACGTTGCCGCGGACGCCTTGGTAGCCCCTTGTCGGCGAAGGTCAGCACGGTGTTGCAAGTCAGCGCGTCGATCAGGCCGCGGCCAGGTCGACCTCGACGCCGACGGCTACGTCACCGTCCAGGCCGCCAGCACTCGCACAAACCTGCCCGGCGTCTTCGCCGCCGGAGACCTCGTCGACCACATCTACCACCAAGCCATCACCGCCGCCGGCACCGGCTGCACCACCGCCCTCGACGCTGAGCGCACCTCGCCACCCTGTCCTAACTCCCTTGACCCGCCGCCGTGCCTGAGATGGCCGGGCGTCGGTCACTCATGTGAAGAGGCGGCCCCGAACACGTCGACATCGCGGGTTGCCGGTGCGAGATCGACGGCGTTGGTTTGCAGGTGCACGTTGATCACGTCGAAGCCGTCTCCGGATAGGGCGGCGTGGGCGCTTGGGCGACTCCGAGGCATGCGGTGACGACGCCGACGAAGGCGGCGCCGACGGCGGTCCCGGCGAGTCCTATCGATCCGCAGGGATCGCGTCGCTCCAGGTCGGCGAGGGCGGCCGTGACGACACGTCGTTGCTGCGAAACGCCCTCCTTCCAGCCGAGGACCTCGTCGTTGGGACCTGAGCGGGGAATCGGCGCAGGAGCAGGGCGTTGAAGTCGGCCGGTCCGACGCCGAGTCCGGCGTCGATGGCCAGCTTCCAGCCCACTCCGGAGATGAGCCTGCGAGGGTCGAGGCTGTCGACGCCGAGCAGCGCGACGTGGTGGTCCTCGGCCTGGTCGCGGCTGGTGTGATCGAGTCTCCGGTCGAGGATGACGACGTCGTAACCAGCCCGCTCGAGGACTGCCTCGGCCAGACGGGTTTGCGGACCGGCTCCGGCTTCACCGGGGTGAGAAGCCCGGGGTGCTGTGGTTGGCATCCACGACGCGCTGGGTGTCCTGCAGGACTACCTCGACCCGGGACGGGTCGGCGTAGGTGACCCAGGACATCACCCAGGCGTAGGCCTGGCCGAGGTGACCGAGGCCGACGATCCACCAGGCTGCCGGTGCGTGGGTCAGCTTGGGGCCGTCGGCGCTGGCCCCCGGCTGCCAGAGGTTGACGGTGACTGCCCAGCGGTGCCCCGATTGACTACCTTCCCGTCGTGCACTTCACCGACCCCGAGTACGGCACCTGCGACGGCATACACAGTCCGGTCGAATACCAGCAGCTCTTCATCGGCGAAGACCCAGTCAAGGTGAGGCAGCAGGCCGAGGCGTGGGCGCGGAAGCAGCCGTTGCCACCAGCGGAGCCGGTGGAACCGCCCAGATTTGGCTGACCAGCGCAGGCAACGGTCTCCGCCTTTCGACGGCTGTGGTCGGCAATGCCGGTCAGTTGACGCCAACCGTGCTGTTAAGGGTTTCGTCCACGACAAACTACGGCCTACGAGATCCTGGAATCTGGGTCAAGCGTCCGTTCCAGCCTCACCGATCGTCGCAACAACAACGTCCAAGTCGCGCACGACTTCGCAGCAGCGCTGGTACCGAGCAGCTCGCGGTGCGAGCCGCGCCAGCCGAAGCCGTCGCCGACCGGTCGAGTCCGCCCCGACCTCGGCACGGAGCGAGCGGCCTACGCGAACTGTTGGCGCACGCTCAACCGGACACCCGTGGGAATCCGTAGACTTCCCCTCGTGACGGTCCGACCTCACCTCCAGGAGTGGCTGCGCCGAGAGCTGCTGTTGGAGGCTGGCCACCGATGTGCCATTCCGGCCTGCCGCCAATGGCCGGTGCAAATCGCCCATATCAAGTCCCGCGCACAGTCTGCGGACGACAGCTTTGACAACCTGATCGTTCTCTGCTCGCGATGTCATGATCTGTATGATCGGTATCAAGCGATCAGGCCTATTGAGATGCGTGCGTATAAGCGGAACCTTGAGGTCCTCGGCGAAGAAACAGGGAGCGTGCGGCGTCGGTTTCACGATCTTGAACTTTGGCAGTTGCTGGAGCTGTACGGTTTCCCCTGGCCTGCCGCGCGGCGCGTTTCCCGGGACCAGGACGGAGTGTTTGTTCTCCCGGGCGGCTGCGGCAAGACTTACATCTTCATGGCGATGCAGTCGATTTATAGGCGCCACCGTTTGTCGCTAACCCATAGGGTGGTGCCGCCGAGCCCTGGGAGCCGGTTGTGACCGGTGGCCATCAATCGGACCGGTAGCAGACGGATGGCGGTGGACCCTCGGGACTCACCGTCGTTCGGGCGAGTTAGGTCATAAGCCTGGCGGTCCGCGATGTCGGCGTCTCCTTGAGGGGCCGCGCCAGCGCCTCGTACACCTTGCCGCTGCAACGGAGACCGATCGTCTCCGATCGGTGGAACCTCGGAGTCGCCGGAGTGCGGGGGACCACAGGGCCCATTTGCGACAAAGACCGGTCGTCTCCGACCGGCGGAACACCAGGTGGATGCGCTGGCTGGGCCGCTGTGGTTCTAGCCAGACGGGACGACCTCGAACGAATGCCGAACTGGATCGTGGCGATCTATAGCATCACCATCCTCGTCATCAGGGACGAGTGCCGAGAACGGACGGCTGTGCGGCATGGCGTCCTCGGTGGCGGGGGAGTAGTTCGGCGGCGGCTTCGGCTTTGGCGCGTTCGACGTCGAGTTCGGCGATGACCGAGGTGTAGACGTCGGTCATGGCGGCGGAGGAGTGGCCGAGGAGTTCCTGGATGTCTTTGAGGTCGGCGCCGGCGGCTTTGAGGTAGGTGGCGGCGCAGTGCCGTAGGTCGTGTAGCCGGATCGGGGGTAGGTCGGCGTCGCGGACGAGGTTTTCGAAGCGGTCGGTGACGGCGTTGGGGTGCCAGGGCTTCCCGTCGGGTTGGACGAAGAACAGTCCGGTGTCGGGCCAGGTGTGGCCGGCGGCGAGTTTCCACTGGGCTCGGCGGGCGTGGTGGGCGCGCAGGACGACGCGGGTGATGCTGGCCATGGCCATGATCCGGTTGCCGGACTCGGACTTGACCTTCTTGATCACTGGCGTGTAGCCGTGGGTGGCCATCTGTTGGGTGACGCTGATCAGGCAGTTGTCGAGGTCGACGGCGGTGTCGGTGAGTCCGACGGCCTCGCCGCGGCGTAGGCCGCGGTGCAGGATGAGCGCGAACAGTGGGTAGAGGGCGATGTCGTGCTCTTCGGCGTGGTCGAGGAACGCGCCGGCCTGCTGGGGTGTCCACACCATGACCGGGCTGGGTCGCTCGCCGGTGTCGCGCCACCGTTGTACGGCTTTGGTGGTCCATACCCGGGCTTTGGGGCGTACGCCGGAGGGCAGTTCGATGTGGGCGGCGGGGTTGAAGTCGATGAGCCGGTTGTTGCCGCGGCGGATGGCGTCGTTGAGTGCCTTGCGCAGGGTGGCGCGGATGCGGTGCATGCTGGCCGGTTTGGTGGTGCGTAGGCCGCGGACGCTGGCGCGGATGGCGGGGTCGTCGCTCTGGCGGGCGATCTCGATGGCGGTGCTGCCCTCAGCGATGGCGGCAAACATGGCCTCGACGTGCTCCACCCGTAGTTTCACCAGGGCGATGGCGCCGAGGTGCGGGACCAGGTGGACGCGGATGTGCGACTCGTAGGCCAGCAGGGTGTTGGGTTGGACGCTGCTGAGGCTGCGGCGGGATGCCAGCCACGAGTGCAGGTATTCGCCGACGGTGGTCGTGACGGTGGCGGGCAGTCCGGCGCGGACCCGTCGGGCGATGGTGTCGCGGTCCGGCAGGGGTGCGCCGCAGGGGACGGCGAGGAGCATGTCGGCGATCTCGGCGGCGACGGCTGGGTCGTCACTGGCGAGGGCGAGTAGAGCTTTGGCGTGGTCGCGCTCGCTGGCGGCGGCACCGCGGGTGTCGAAAGTGCTGCGGCGTAGTTGACGGCGCGCCTGGTCGGGGTGGGTGGGCAGTTCGAGCTGGTAGGCCCACCGGCCGTGGTTGGGGTTCCACACTCCGTTTGCCTGGCGAAGCCGGGGGCAGCGGTTGCCGAGTTTGCGGCCCTCGCCGTCCCGGCAGGAACAGCGTTTGAACTCGGACCCTTTCGGCCGCCTCAGGTGCGTCTCTCCGGTTGGGCGTGCGGCAGTAGGCGGCTGCGGGTTCGGTCGAGGGTGATCCGGGATTGCCTCTGTGCCTGGGACTTGGTCGTGTTCCGGCACTGGTGCCTGCGAATCGCCATGGTGGTTGGACGTTACCTGCAAGGCGTGGAGGATGGCCGCAACCGGCACCCGGTAGTGGCCGCCGAATCGGAGCACCGGGACCGGAAACTGGTCGCGCTTGGCCAGGTCATACGCGAGTGAACGCGAGAACCTCATGATACGCGCGGTCGTCGCTAGATCGGTCACCATGCCCAAGGCCGCGATCCGCTCGCCAGTCCATATGTCGTCTGCGACATCGCCGTCAGACCCGGTCGGCGATGTCGGGCTGGAGCCATGTTCGAAAGTCTTCATCGCAGAGCGGTCCGTTCAGCAGCTAGGAAGAAACGACGTCCGGTTCGGATGAGGCGAGGTCAAGATGCAGGGCCGCTACCCATCCATGGGCTGGGACTGCCTGCGAGACCAAGCGCGCTCTTGTTATTTGGCGGAATGGTTAGGCTGCCCGACGCCGGTCTCGGATTCTTTTGGCTACGGCGTCGGCGGCTTCTTGGTGGAGTTGCTTGTTGACGCTTTGGTAGGTGTCGCGGGTGAGGGTGGTGGTGGAGTGGCCGAGTTGTTCGGAGACGACTTTGATGTCGACGCCAGCGTTGAGGGCGATGGTGGCGGCGCTGTGGCGTAGGTCGTGGAGTCGGATGGGTGGTAGTCCGGCTTTGCGGACGTGCCGGCTGAAGCGTTGGGTGACGGAGTCGGGGTGCCAGGCGTGGCCGTCTTGGCGGACGAAGAACAGGCCGGTGTTGGGCCAGGCGGGGCCGGCGGCGTGTTGCCACGTGGCGCGTAGCGCTTTGTAGGCGATGAGGATGTTGACGGTGTCGTCGTCGAGGGCGATCTCTCGGTTGCCGGCCTTGCTTTTCGGGGGTTTCTCGACGGGGGTGTAGCCGTGGGTGGTGATTTGGTGGTTGATGGTGGTTTCTCGTCGGTGGAGGCGGACCTCGCTGTCGCGTAGTCCGCAGGCCTCGCCGCGGCGGGGTCCGCGGAAGGCCATGTAGTGCCACATTGGATGCAGGTCGGGGCAGTGGATCGCGGCGTAGTCGAGGAACTGGATGACCTGATCGTCGGTCCATACCATCACCGGTCCTGGGAGCTTGCCGTCCTTCTTCCACTGCTGGACTCGCTCGTCTTCCCACACGATTGGCTTGGGCCGGTTGCCGCGAATCTTGACCAAGTTGGCCGGGTTGTAGCCGGGCAGTAGTTCGTCGGCGCGAGCGTCGTTGAGGGCCTTGCGCAGGCAGGCGCGGATGTTCAGGCAGGTATTGGGGCCGGTCGGTCGCTTGCCGGCGACGGATTCTCGAACGGCGACGTCCGGA
>NZ_JAEVHL010000008.1 GCF_016803395.1 Micromonospora tarensis
CGATCATCCGCGCCGCCCGCGAGTGGTCGCGGTCGGCCGAGGCGAGCGCCGCGCCGGCAACGCAGACGTACGGCACGAAGTCGGCCCAGTCGTTGCGGAACACCCGCTCGCGGTTCTCGGCGAACAGCGTCCTGGCCACGTCGAGGTTGCCCAGGCCCAGCTCGCAGAACGCGAGGTTGTGGTATTCCGAGTTGACCGTCCTGGGTTGGCCGAGCGCCTCGTTGAGCGCGATGCTCTCCCGGTACAGCTCCCGAGCGCGGACCAGGTCGCCAGACATCCGCGCCACCCCGGCCAGGACGTGCCTCGGCCGTTCCTCAAGGCTTCGGTCGCCGGCGCGCAGCGCCACCGCGAGCGCCTCCCTGGCCCGGGCTTCCCCACCCGACAGGTCACCGCCACGGATGGCAACCCGGGCGAGGCTGTACCGGGCCTCCACCTCGCCCGCCGGGTCGCCGGCGGCCTGGGCCCGCTCGATCTCGGCCTCGCTCATCCGCACCACGGCGGCGGTCTCGCCGCGCCGGAAGGCCGAGCGGACGTTCTCGCTGAAGGTCATGAGTCTTCCTGTTCCGCTGGCCGGTTGCCCGTCAGCCCGCCTGGAACACGGTCCAGGTCTCCACGAGCGTGAAGCCCATCGATTCGTAGAGCGGTCGGCCCATCGGGCTGCTGTGCAGGTAGGCGGCGTCCGCGCCGGCGGCGATGCCAGCACGCAACACCGCCTCGGTGAGCCCGCGGCCCAGGCCACGACCTCGGGCCGCCGGGACGACGGCGATGTTGAACACGCCGACAGCGCCGCGGGTCCGCACCCCGAACGCGGTGCCGACGGGGCGGCCGGACTCCTCGGCCAGATAGCCGGTCATGGCGTCGGCGTCGAGCACCGCACCGCCCATCAGCGAGCCGAAGGCGCCGTCGGGGACCTCGAAGCTCTGGTTGAGGGCGTCGGTGTACCGCTCGCTCTCGACGGCGCGACCTGGCGTACCGGCGTCCGCTGGGCCGAGCCGGCCCGGAACACGATGTCGTCGGTGGCGCAGGCCAGGAAGGGCAGCTCGGAGCGTCCGCGCAACCCGTGCCGGGCCGCGAGATCGGCGACCTCGTCGCTCGCCTCGCCACGAACCATGAGCGACCAGTTCGGCACCTGCCTACGGACCTCGGTCGCCAGTTCGTCGAGCGACCCGAGGTCGGCTCGGTGGTCGTGTCAAAGACCCCGTTGAGCGTCGGGATGCCGGCCTGGGTGAGCCCTGCGCGAGCGGTGCCGCGCTCGGCGTACCAGCCCTTCGGGGTCACCCGGCAGAGGAGTTCGATGGCGTCGAAGTACGCCGTCGCCATCCGGTCGGCGGTGGTGCTCATATCCGGTCTCCCCCAGAACGCGCTCGCTGGTCCTCGTCCGACAACCTAACCAGCGGTCGGGTTGGCGAGCACCTTCGAGAGGCCGAGGTCACCCCGCACCGGCACCGCGCGGGCGGGCGGGCACTCGTCGTGGCGCACTCCTGGGGTTCGGCCGCGCCGTCTCCGCCGAACGGGTCCGGCGGGCGCCGCGCACCGATCAGGAATCGAGAAGCCCGCGAGCGCCGCCCAGCCTAGCCTTTGCCCAGGTAGCCGACAGCGCGCCAGGCCTGATCAACAGAGGGAGCCCGAGTATGTCAGCGAAGACCACCACTACCGAGTCCGATGGCTTCAGCGCCGAGGAGCGGGCCGCGATGAAGGAGCGTGCCGCCGAACTACGCGCCGAGGGCAAGAAGGGCGCGCAGAAGGCCGACGGCCTCCAGGCGGTCCTCGACCGGATCGCCCAGATGGAGCCGGAGGACCGCGCGCTCGCCGAGCGGGTGCACGTGACGGTGACCGCCGCCGCCCCGGAGCTGTCCCCCAAGACCTGGTACGGGATGCCCGCCTACGCGAACGCGGACGGCAAGATCGTGCTGTTCTTCCAGGACTCCGGCAAGTTCAACTACCGGTACTCGACACTGGGCTTCCAGGACGCCGCCACCCTCGACGACGGCGACCTGTGGCCGGTGGCGTACGCGTTGCGGCAGTGGAGCCCGGCGGTGGAGAAGAGGGTCACCGAGTTGGTGCGGGCGGCGGTCTCCTGACCCGTCCCGTTCCACACCCCGGAGCGAACCAGCGGGCGGTGTCGGGCATCTCGACTGTCCGGCGGAGCCGGGCCGGACGCCCTTCCGCAACCGGCCCGAGGTGAGCGATGATCGGGAACGGAGCTGAGGGAGGCACCCGGTGCGTACGTTGTGGGGCAGGTCGCCAGCGGTGGGACGGGGTCGCCCGGTGACGAGCCGGGCGGCCGACGGCGGCCGGCGGCCGGCGGGTCGCGGTCCCTCAACCACTGCGACGGCGACGCCCCGATGATCATGATGGCGATCGTCAGTCAGTTCGCGATCACCGAACTACCGGAGTGACAATTGTCGATCACTGACCAGGCGTTGGCCATCGCGGCGGCGGAGGCCGGAGCAGCTGTCGTCCGCGCTCGACACGGATCGTCGCTGACGCGCTTCACGAAGCTCGGGGACGACTTCGCCACCACTGCCGACATCGAGGCGGAGCAGGCCATCCTCGACGTCCTGCGGGCGGCGCGTCCGCAGGACGATGTGCTGGGCGAGGAGAGCGGGCGCACGGGTACCGGCGGAAACGGACGCACGTGGCTGGTCGACCCGCTGTGCGGCACGTTGAACTATGCCGCCCGCACCATGCTGGCCTCGGTCAACGTCGCGCTGCACACCGGCACGGGCAGCGCGGTGGCCGCGTCGGCGGACCCGTTCATCGGTGAGGTGTTCTGGACCGACGGCAGCGCCGCGTACGTCCGTAGCGCCGGGACGGACGAGCGGCTTGCCCCGTCGGCCGAGTCGAAGCTGGTCGACGTCAACCTCGACCCACCATTCCCCAGCAGGGACGTCTTCCTGGCCGCTCGACTGCTCGCCGACGAGGACTTCGCCGAACGGTTCCACCCACGGGTGATCTCCACCAGCCTGGCCGTGGCGTGGGTCGCCGCCGGTCGCCGCGCCGCCTACCTGACGGACCGCCACGACCTGGGCCGCAGCGTCCACTTCGCGGCCGGAATCGCCCTCTGCCAGGCGGCCGGTTGCGTGGTCACCGGGCTCGACGGCCAGCCGCTGCACACCGGCGGGAACGGGCTCGTCGTGGCCGCCGACGAGCGACCCACGCCGCCCTGCTGGCCCTCATCCGCAAACAGCGCACCGGGCGGGACCAGGGGCCGAGGTCGTGGTCAGTCGCGGGGCCAGACCTGGACCGGCACGGCCGGGAAACCCGACGCTGAGAAAGTGTTCGGTGCGGCGGTCGCGGAGTAGGCAGTCCGGCCAGGCATCGAGCACCGCCGGCAGGGTGCGGTGACCGACCGCAGTTGACGGCGGGGCCCTGCCGCTGGTCGGAGGCCGCTGGTCGACAGTCAGTCATGGTGGCGGGTGTGCTCCCCGGCGGGCGTGGAGTGGGCCGGGTCGGGCCGCGGCGGGTCGCTTCCGGCGCGGCGCAGGGCGGGGCCGATCAGCAGCGTCGACGTCGCGAACATCGCGGCGAACAGCAGCAGGGCGACGCCGGGTGCCCACCAGGTGGCGAAGCGACGGCGCAGTCGGAGCAACATCGGCGTCATGGCGGCCACGCCCAGCACACCGAACAGCACAGTGCCGCCGGCCCCGGCCAGCAGTGCCGTGCCGGCGAACAGGCCGAGGTGGTGCAGCAGGTGTGGGGCCAGACCCATCGTGGTGCCGAACACGGCCCCGACGCTCCACCGACCGACGCCGGGGCGGGTCGCCGGGCTGTCGTCGGCATCGAAGCGCGAGGCGGTCACCGCTGCCGCGTCGCGGCGCGGTCCCGCACCGGCGCGCGCCCCGGAATCCGCAGCAGCCGGCACTGCCGGACCGTCAGCCACCGGCCGCCCCGCTCACCGCTGCCGCGCTCGGCTGCCTGTTCGCGGCGTGGACGAGTGTCGTCAACGCGGCGATGACCGCCGGGCGCTGCTCGGCCGGGATGTTGCGCAGCAGGTCGGCGAAGCGGGCCGCGCGGGCGACCGCCAGTTCACCGGCAGCGCGACGGCCCTCGGACGTCAACTCCAACCAGACCAGTCGGGCGTCACCGGCGCGCTCGGCCCGTTGGACCCAGCCCCGGGCGGTCAGCTGGGACACCAGCCGACTGACAGTGCTCTTCTCCAGCCGCAACCGCTCGCCCAGAACGCTCTGCGTCAACGGACCGTCCCGGTCCAACTCCCCTACCGCGTGTGCCTCGGAGGTCGGCACCGGCGTGCCGCACGGAGTGCGGTCTGGCTGATGCAACCCGAACGCGCGCACGAACGCGCTGATCCTTCCTTGGAGGGCGAGAGCCTGTTCGAGATCATCGTCCGACATGGTTCGACCCTACAACCAATTGGTTCGATCGTACAACCATGCATCGCCCTGCCGATCCGGCGCGGCGCGGCACGCCGGATACTTGTCCGTTGTGACGACCAAGGCCCTGATCTTCGACTTCGACGGCCTGCTGATGGACACCGAGAGCACGCTGTTGGAGAGTTGGCGGTGGGAGTGGCAGCGGCACGGCCTGCGGCTCGACCCGGCGGGTTTCTTCGCCGACCACGGCGGCGACGCGAACGAGGTTCGGTACGCGACGCTCGGCGCGACAGTGGGGCCGAGCTATGACCGCCCGTCCAGCCACGCCCTGCGGATGGCCTACCGAGCGGAGCTGAACGCCGCACTGAGCCCCGCGCCCGGCATTGTCGGCTGGCTGGATCGAGCCACGGAGCTGGGGCTGCGGCTGGCCGTGGCGAGCAGTTCCCCGAGCACCCACGTCGGCGCACTGCTGGACCAGGCAGGTTTGCGGGCGCGGTTCGAGGTGCTGGCGACCGGCGAGGAGGTGCCCGCGCACAAGCCGGACCCGGCGGTCTACCTGCTGGCGTTGCGGCGACTCGGACTTCCGGCAAGCCAGGCGGTCGCGTTCGAGGACACCGCGCACGGCGTGGCGGCGGCACAGGCGGCCGGGCTTCGCTGCGTGGCGGTGCCGAACCCGCACGCGGACCACGCCCGCTTCTCGGCCGCGGACCTCGTGCTGCGCAGCGCCACGGACCTGGCCCTGGACGCCCTCCTGGCCACTGTGGCGCGGCGCGCGGACAGGCCCACCCGATCTTCGGTCAGCGCCGGCAGGCACACTGAGGAGCGATCCGACTCTTGACATGAAGTCCGGTTGAGGTCCTAGCGTGCCGTCGGTCACCTCAGCACCGTTGTCGAAGGGATTCTGATGCAGCTGCCACGTGTTCTCCGGCCGCGTACCGTCGCGAGCGCGCACTGCGACCTGCCGTGCGGGGTCTACGACCCGGCCCAGGCCCGGATCGAGGCCGAGTCGGTCAAGGCGCTCTCCGAGAAGTACCAGGCCAGCGACGACCCGGAGTTTCGCACCCGCGCGCTGATCATCAAGGAGCAGCGCGCCGAGCTGGTCAAGCACCACCTCTGGGTGCTGTGGACCGACTACTTCAAGCAACCGCACTTCGAGAGGTACCCCCAGCTGCACGGTCTCTTCAACGAGGCGACCAAGCTGGCCGGCGCCGGCGGCGCGAAGGGCGCGCCGACCCGGCGGTCGCCGAGCAGTTGCTCGCGAAGATCGAAGAGATCTCGAAGATCTTCTGGGAGACCAAGCAGGGCTGATCAGCCGAGGGCGGGTGGCTCGGGCCACCCGGTCCGGCGTACCGCGTTCAGGAGGAACCGTATGGCGTCGCGCACTGACCTCGTCGAAGACCTGATGGGGCGTTTCCCCCACGTGCCGCGGGAGGCGGTCCTGAAGGAGGATCTGCTGCGTGGCGGCCTCGCCTTCGACGACGCGGCACTCACCGACAACGAACACGGGGACGTCAAGCCGAAGTCGTACTTCATCTTCTCCTTCGACCACCGGACGCTGCCGGAGCTGGGCAGCGCCGCGCTGCGCCGGCCACCGGAGGAGATCGTGCTCACCGGAGGGCCGTACGAGCTACGTCGGACCGTGGTGTCGGTCCGCATCAACCCCAGCTCGCCGTACCGCGTCGGCACGGACAGCGACGGCCGGCTGCGCCTGTTCCTGGACGGACGCCCGATCGCCGACGTCGGGCTGCCTCCCATGCCGGCCTACTACCGGCACACGCTCGCCAACGGCAAGTCGGTGATGGAGGTCGCCCCGACGATCCAGTGGGGTTATCTGATCTACCTCACCGCGTTCCGGGTCTGCCAGTACTTCGGCGCCAAGGAGGAGTGCCAGTACTGCGACATCAACCACAACTGGCGGCAGCACAAGCAGGCCGGCCGGCCCTACACCGGGGTCAAGCCCGTCGACGAGGTGCTGGAGGCGCTGGAGATTATCGACCGGTACGACACCAACCGGGCGTCGCAGGCGTACACCCTCACCGGCGGCAGCATCACCTCGCAGGTTGGCGGGTTGGCCGAGGCCGACTTCTACGGCCAGTACGCCCAGGCGATCGAGGAGCGGTTTCCGGGGCGGTGGATCGGCAAGGTCGTCGCCCAGGCGCTGCCCCGAGCTGACGTGCAACGCTTCTACGACTACGGGATCCGCATCTACCACCCCAACTACGAGGTGTGGGACAAGCGGCTGTTCGAGCTGTACTGCCCGGGCAAGGAGCGATACGTCGGTCGGGAGGAGTGGCACCGCCGCATCCTCGACTCCGCCGAGGTCTTCGGCCCGCGCAACGTGATCCCGAACTTCGTGGCGGGCGTCGAGATGGCCGCCACGCACGGCTTCGCGACGGTGAACGAGGCGATCGATTCCACCGCGGAGGGGCTCGACTACTTCGTGTCCCGTGGGATCACGCCCCGGTTCACCACCTGGTGCCCGGAGCCCACCACTCCGCTGGGCCGGACCAACCCGCAGGGAGCACCGCTCGAATATCACGTGCGCCTGCTGGAGGTCTACCGGGCGACCATGGACGCCCACGGCCTGTCCAGCCCACCCGGGTACGGTCCGGCCGGCCCCGGGCGAGCGGTCTTCTCGGTCAGCTCCTTCATGGACACCCTGCCGTCGGCCGACTCGTAACGAGCGCCCGCGGGCGGGAGCGCCACCGAAGGGTGCTCCCGCCCGCGTCATCCGCCTCGGCTCGGTTGCCTCAGGCCACCGGCGCTAACTGGCGTACGTCTCGAACTCGCCGACCCGTGGCGTACCGCCCGAGCTGTTGATCCTGAAGCTGATCTTCGTCAGGGCGGTCGCGGCGAAGGTGATCGAGCCGGCCCCGCTGCCGGCGGCCAGGACGGCCCCGTTGTCGTTGTTCACGAGCTGCCAGGCCCCGATGGTGCCCTGGGTGCCGGACGGTTCCCGGATGACCACCCGGGACACCCGGGTGGCCGACTGCCACTTGATCGAGATCGTGCCGGTCGAGCCGGCCGGCGACCACCAGGTGCCGAGGTCGCCGTCGCGCACGTTGCCGTAGCTCGTCCCACTGGCCTTGCTGGAGCCGTCGGCACCCGCGCCGAGGCTGAGGTTGGTCCCACCGGACGGGGGCGGGGTGGTCGGCGGCGGAGTGGTCGGTGGCGGGGTGGTCGGCGGCGGAGTGGTCGGCGGCGGGGTCTGCGGCGAGCAGCTACCGTTCGACACCCGCAGACCCGTGTTGGCCCCCACCGTCTGACGGACGATGTCCGGCACGCAGCTCGCCCCGTCGAGGCTGTACGGGTACGGGATGCTGACGGTGGTGTTGGAGGTCGGGTTGGGACCGGCGGGGTAGTTCTCGCTGCCGGCGCTGGACCAGGTCACGTTGTCGAACACGTTGCCGTTGACCTGCCAGTAGCCGCGTTCGTCGGTGTAGAACGTCCCCAGCACGTCCTTGGAGTCGCGGAAGTAGTTGTTCTCCACCTTGGCCCTGGCTCCGGCCCGGGAGTTGATGCCCGACTCGTGCAGGCTGACGTAGTGGTTGTTGTAGATGTGCGCGATGCCGCCGCGCAGCAGCGGCGTCCGGGAGTCGATGTTCTCGTAGAGGTTGTGGTGGTAGGTGATGAAGCCGTTGGACGTGTCGCTCTCGCTGGACCCGACCAGGCCACCGCGACCGGAGTTGCGCAGGATGCTGTAGGACAGCGTCACGTACTGGGTGTTGTCCTTCATGTCGAAGAGGCCGTCGTACCCCTCCGACTCCCCACCGGAGGCTTCCAGGGTGACGTGGTCGACCCAGACGTTGCGGACCGTGCTCTCCATGCCGATGGCGTCGCCGCCGTTGGAGGTGGGCGAGCCCGACTTCTTGACGTTCCGCACCGTGACGTTCTGGATGATGATGTTGCTGGAGTCGCGGATGTGGATGCCGAGCTGATCGAAGACGGCGCTGCCGACTCCGATGATGGTCACGTTGCTGATCTGCTTGAGCTCGATCACGCCCGCCGCGGTGTTGCAACTCGACCCCGACACCTTGCTGGTGTTGCCGTGGTTGATGGTCCCGGTGACCTCGATGACGATCGGGGTGCTGCTGCTGGCCCGACCGCACAACGCCGCGTGGATCGCCGTGCCGGTGGTGGCCCGCACCGTCTGCCCGCCCGCACCGCCGGTGGTGCCGCCGTTCTGGGTGGCGTAGCCGGTGGCGCTGCCGGCCGCCGCCGATGCCTGCGGGGACGGCAGCGCCACCCCGACCGCGATCCCCACGGCCGCCGTGGCCAGCGTTGCCTGAAGTCGCAGCGCGACTGGTCGTCTCATCTCGCCTCACCTTCACATTCGTCTCGTTGGTCGCGACCGCGCCTACCCTCGGAGTCCTTGAAGGAATAGTCGGCAGTGAATCGCATAGATTTCATCGCTGTGGCTTACGCCCTGGTAGAAGCAGGGTCCTGCCGCGCGATCAGGGTGCCGATGATGACACTGATCACCTGTCCGTTAACTGAAACATCGATGTAACGCAATCGTAGGAAAGCGGTTTCCGGAAAGGCAAGGGCTAGCGCTTGCAGGTTTGTTGCAGTGCTCGGGCCGGCTGACGGGAAGGCGTGGGCGGACCGGCGGCACGGCGTACGGCAGCGCGGGCGAGAACAGTGCCACCACGCACGGAATCCGCAGCATCACCCCGATCACCACCGTCCACACGTACGGCCAGAAGGTGTCGGCGGTGGCGATCGAGTACCCGGCCACGGTCAACC
The DNA here is from genome assembly GCF_016803395.1 of Micromonospora tarensis. Taxonomy (GTDB): domain Bacteria; phylum Actinomycetota; class Actinomycetes; order Mycobacteriales; family Micromonosporaceae; genus Micromonospora; species Micromonospora tarensis. The sequence continues at coordinate 9,081 of NZ_JAEVHL010000008.1, forward strand.
CCCGCACCCTCGACACCGCCACCTTCTCGGTGACCGACACCATCTACAACTTCCGCTTCAACCCCATCGAGGACCTGCCGAAGCTCGCCGACCGGACGATCACCCACACCTACACCAACGGTGTGCCGGGCACCCGGGCCGACCACCGATCGGCACCCGGCAGGTACGTCATCGTCGAACTCGACCCCGCCGACACCGGCGGCTCCACGGTCATCGTCTCCAAGTGCCCGACGTTCCTCTGCACGGTGAAGGTGAACCCCGAACTGCCGACCCGGGTCGTGCAGCGCAAGGACGTGCACGGTCAGCCCGGTCGCGGCGTCGGCAAGGGGCCACTGCTCGCCAGGGCCACCCCGGGCGAGTCCCGGCCGGTCACCGAGAAGCCGGTCAACCAGCTGGTCGACGAGTTCAACTACGGCTCGTTCCTCAGCGGCGGCATGGTCCTGCCGTACCACTACCACCTGCCGAAGAACTACCAGCCCGCCCGGAAGTATCCGCTCGTGGTCGTCCTCCCCGGTCACGGGATGGGCTGGGACGGCGACAACCTCGGGGTGCAACTCGCCGCCGACATCCCGGCCACCGCGTGGCTCCAGCCGGAATGGACCGGCAGCGCCGAGGAGGTGATCGTGCTGGCGCCCCAGCACCAACGGGTCGGCGCGCGCCGAGGCGGACCTGCTGGTCAAGCTGCTCGACCAGTTCGTCGGCCAGTTCGCCGTGGACACCCGCCGGGTGTACGCGTCCACCGTGTCGTACGGCTCCCAGCTGCTGTGGGAGGCCTTCGCCAAGCGGCCGGACCTCTTCGCCGGCGGCCTGGTGACCGGCGGCTTCCCGGTCGGCGCCAGCCAGGCGACCGCCATCGCGGCGGCGGAGGTGCCGGTCTGGATCACCCACGGCGAGCACGACCACCTGCTGAACGTCTCCGGCGCGCGCAACTCCACCGCCGCGCTGCGGCAGGCGTACGCCGCCCGGGGTAAGACGCCGGAGCAGGTCGCCGAGCTCGTGCGCTACACCGAGTACGCCGACGCCGCCTTCTCGGTGCCCGACTACCACGCGGCGTTCGGCCCGACCTACGAGGACCGCGACATCCTCCGCTGGCTGCTCGACCAGGCCAAGCCCGGCAACGCTGGCGACTGACGCGGTGGGGGCCGGGTGAGGTGTCGCCCGGCCCCGCAGCGCGATCTCCCCGCCCGGTCGGGTCAGCGGCGGGTGTCGTCCGGGTCCGGCTCGGCGGCGGACGGCGCACCGCCGACCAGCACCGACTCCCGGCCCTCCGCCCGGGCGCGGGCCAGCAACCCGGCAAGCCGACGTCGGCGGTGCCGGGTCACCGCCCGCACAGCGAGCAGCAGTACGGCGAGGAGACAGAGCAGTACGAGCTGCACCCACGGCACGACCCAGGTGGTGACGGTGGCGGACGCCAGCCGCAGCTCGGCGGCGGCCTGACCCTCGCCGAGCAGGGCCGGTGACGTGGTGACTGTGGTACGCAGACGCCCCAGCGCCCAGACGCCGTCGGCCCGGGCCCGCACCGCGCGGCTGCGCCCGGGAGCAACTCCTCGACCGCGCCGGTGGCGTCGTGGCTGGTCCGGCCGAAGAGGTCGGACACCGTCACCCGGGAGGTTCCACCGACCCAGACGTTGCCGTCGTTCTCGACCGTGTAACGAACCCGGACCGTGCCAGCGCGGAAGGGATTCCACGACGGCGAGTACGACGTGCTGAGGCCGCCCACCGGCAGGGCCGCTCGGGCGACGCCGTTGACCCGCAGCATCACCCGGAACCCGACCCGGCTCTCGACGCTCACCGTCCCCCCGGTGCTGGTGACCGTCGCGGCGATGCCGGCCGGATGGTCGCCCGGCGTGGCGTCCCTGGGCACCGTGATCGTGAACGGCACCACTCTGGTCTCGTTCGGGCCGACAGTGACCCGCTGCTGGACGTCGATCCAGGTGCCACCGTCGACCGAGGGCCGGTCCGACGACAGCATGTTGAAGCGGCCCTTGTCGGTGAGGTAGCCGTCGGCGGCCTTCAGGGAGAAGGCGACAGCGCTGCGGCTGAGGTTCCGTACCGCCAGGTGTTCGGTCACGGCCTGCCCCGGGTCCAGGTTGGCGGTGATCCACCGGCGGTGGTCCGGCCCGGTCGCCGACGCCGGCTGGACCGTCCAGGTCAGGGCCTTCGGGTCCGGTTCCGCCGCCACGGCGGCCGGCGCGGCCGCCACCGTGAGGGACACGACGGCGAGGGCGACGAGCGCCCGACGCAGCGGGGTGACGGTCATGACGCGGCCCTTCGGCACGGGGCTGGCGGGGGCCCGGTGCGGGCCCCCGCCAGGCCACTACTCGAACAGTGAGAGGGTGAGCGTGGAGTTGTACTCGCCGGCGGCGACCTCGGCGGGGGTCCGCAGGTACAGGTCGGCGTTGACCGAGTACGAGTCGCCGGCGACGGCCGCGGAGTCGAAGGCCGAGACCAGCAGCTCCTGGTCGACGAGACCGACGTTGTTGCCCGGCTGGGTGGCCTCGTCCAGCGAGGTCACCACCTCCTCACCCTCGGTGACCAGGCCGGTCTCTCCACCGTCGAGCAGGCGGGGCTTCCAGCCGAAGTGGTCGGCGGTGATCGGTGCCTGGCCGGCGCCGCCGGTGAAGTCGGTCGCGCTGCCGAGCACCGCCCAACCGGCGCCGTCCGGCACCTCGTCGGCGACGCGGGTGTCGGTGACCGTCACCGTCGGGAGCGTACCGACGAACTGGCGGACCAGCAGGGTCGAGCCGTCCTCGGAGAGCGCGACGGCGTCACCGGCGATCGACATCGCGAGGACGCCGGGCTCCCTGATCTCGTCGATGTCGACGGTGACCCGCACGCTGGCATCGTCGCCGGGCTCCGCCACGGCGGGCGACGGCAGCACCGCGGCCCCGGTCAGGACAGCGCCGACGGCGCAGGCGGCGAGCAACTGCCGCCGTTTGTATGTGTTCATGTCAGCTCCGATCTCAGCCGTGAAGGGTTAGCCGCCGCAGGTGCCGGCGGGGTGTTGCACGGTACGGACGGTCGTCACATCCCGCCCGCCGATCGCCCCGGTCACCCGGACCGTGGCCGAAGCAGCCGGCACCGACTCGGCGCGGGTGTTGAAGGACTGGTACGCGTTCGTGCCCGGCGCGACGGCCGTGAACGACCGCTCGCCGTACGGCGTTGCCAGGTTGATCCCCACCGGGGCGTCATGGTCGTTGCGCGCCTGCACCGCCACGTACGCGTTGCCACCCACGCACCGCGTCGACGCGGTGACCGTGACCGGCAACTCGGGTTCGGTGGCCGCCGCGAAGGCCCAGTTGTCGATCTCGAAGAGGTCGACGCCGGCCGGGCCGGTGACGGTGAAGTAGACGTCGTGCACGCCGCTGACGCCGGTGAGGTCGGCGCTCACCTCGGCCCACTGGCCGAGCGGGGTGTCGACCGCGATCGTGCCGACGACCGGACCGGCGGCGTCGTCCAGCCGTACCTGGACCTGCCCGCCGGGCGCGAGCGCCCGCACCCGTGCCGTGACGCTCCGCGCGCCGTCGCCGCCGAAGTCCACCGACGACAACGCCGTCCAGTCGCCGTTGTCGATGTCCCTGACCACCAGGTTCGGTGCCGCGCCGCCGAACTGACCGGAGCTGCCGTCGACCTTCGTGGTCGCGACGCCCTTGCTCCAGCCGAAGGTCTCGGCCTCGAAGAGCCGGTACGGGTCGAAGTCGCGGACCTGGTCCACCCCGGCGTAGGTGCCCACAACCTGCTGGATCGTGCCGTCCGGGTTGAAGGTCAGCTGCTGGATGTGCGGGCTGCGGTACCCCTGGGTGGTGTTGCCGTTGATGCGCTTGTTCAGGGTCGGGGCGTGGTAGGTGAAGTAGTACTTGCCCTCGAACTCGAACACCGACTGGTGGTTGTTGCCGCCGGTGCCGGCGCCGAAAAACTGCGACTGGTTCGGGAAGAGCACCCCGGCGTAGCTCTCCTTCGGCCACGACATCGGGTCGTCGGAGATCAGGTAGCCGATCTGGCCACCCCCGGGGTAGCCGGGAAGCGGCTGCTGGCTGCCGCCGAAGTCGTTCCCACCGAAGTGCGAGGAGTACGAGAAGTAGTACCTACCCTGCCGCTTGAAGACGTGACCCGCCTCGAAGGCGACCGGGGCGTCGACCACCGCCGCCGTCCCCTCGGTCGCGACCATGGTGTCGCTGAGTTCGATCGCCCGGATGTTCTTCGGGTTGTTGAAGCGTTCGGCCGGCGGCATGCTCGTCGACGCCGGACCGCCGCCGAAGTAGAGGTACGGCTGGCCGTCGTCGTCCACGAACGGGGCCGGGTCGAACTTCCACGCGACGTCCTCGGCACCGGGGGTGCTGCCGTTGATCAGCGTGCTCGTGCGCTCGGTGGTCCACGGGCCGAGCGGCGAGGCACCCGTGATGACGTTGCTGGAGCCACCGCCGTTGGCGTAGTAGAGGAAGAACTTCTCCACGCCGTTCACCACCTTCTTGGTGATGCCCGGCGCCCACGAGTTGGCGGTGAACGGTGCCACCCCGTTCGGGCCGGCGACCTGGATCTCGCCGTGGTCCGTCCAGTTCACCAGGTCCTCCGACGAGATCACCGTGATCTGGTTGATGTCGCCGTAGTTGATCCCCGGCGAGACGCCGGTGGACGGGTTCGGGGCGTACCCCTGGGTGTCGTTGGTCAGGTACATGTACACCCGGCCGTCGTGCACGAAGCCGAAGCCGTCGGCGCCGAACTTGTGCCCGATCAAGGGGTTGTGCTCACCCGGCAGCTTGCCGACGACCTCGATGGTCTTCGACGCCGGCGCGGGCGGCGCGGCGCCGACCACCGACACGTCGTCGACTGTGAAGTCCATCAGGTGCACGGCCGGGTCGGTGGACGGGGTGCTCGTCCAGGGGGTCTCGAAGAACAGCCGCGCCGTCGACACGGCCTGCCCGGCCGGGATCGTGAACGTCCCGTTGAACTGCGTCCACTGGCCCTTCGTCGCCGTCACGCTGACCAGGTTGGTGTAGGTGCCGCCGCCGTAGTGCATGGTGGCGAAGAACTGTTTGGTGGCCGGGCCGTCGGCGTTCTGGTACTTGATGCGGGCCGTGAGGGTGTAGGCCTGACCGGCCTGCACCTTGCCGCTGAGGTCCTGCATCGGCCCGGACCCGGTGGTCGTCCGGCTGGTGACCAGCGCGGCGCTCGCGCCGGCGTACGCATCGGACGTGGCCGACAACTGGGCGCCGTCGGCGGCGTTTCCGTTGTTGACGAACCAGTTCGCCAGGCCCTCCTCGAACCCGCCGTTGACGATCAGATTCGTCTCGGCGGCCTGGGCGGGCACCGACCCGGCTCCGAACGTCGCGGCCAGCAGCAGGCCGACCGTCGCGATCGCCGCGACCCGTCCTCGGGTCGCCCGTCGCAGTCGTTGTTCCACGGGACATCCTCCTTCATCTCTGACATGCGGTCATCGGTGTACGGGGGATCGGTGGTGTGGGTTCTCGGGTGGTCCGGACATCAGGGGTCGACCGGCCGCCACCGGCTCGACCACGGCCGGCGGCGCGGGCAGTTCGGCTGTCCGCGCCGCCGGGCCGGTCGGTGGTAAAGCTCGTGGAGGAGCCCGAAGGCCCCGGGGTGGGTCAGCCGCCGCAGTTGCCGGCGGGGTGCTGCGCGGTGTGGACTGTGGTCACGTTCTGGCCCGCGACCGCGCCGGTGACCCGGACCGTCGCCGAACCGGCCGGCACCGCCGCCGCGCGCGCCGGGAACGACTGGTAGACGTCCGCCCCGGACGCCACCACCGGGAACGACCGGTTTCCGTACCGGGTCTCCATGGTGATTGCGACCGGATCGTTTGAGTCGTTGCGCGCCCGCACCGCCAGGTACGCCTTCCCACCGAGGCAGCGCACCTCGGCGGTGGTGGTGACCGGCAGGGCCGCCAGCACGCCGAGCCGGGCCAGTTGGTAGCTGAGCGCCCGCTCCGGTGCGTCGATCTCGTTCTGGGTGCCGAACCGTCCGGCCCGCGCCGAGGTCGCGGCGGCGAGCGCGGACTGCGTCGCGGCCCAGGCGTCAGCCGGGTAGTGGCGGGCGTCGAGCGTCTGCGCGTGGCCGATTGCCGCGTCGAGGGCGGTGCTGTCCAGCGGCCGGGCCTGCGCGGTCAGCACGTCGCTGAGCAGGTAGTCGTCGAAGTCGACGTGCCCGCCGGTCTGCTGGGTCGCGTAGTTGAACAGCCCCACCCGATGCCCCATGAAGTGCGCCAGGCTGCCATCGAGCGCCTGCGGGCCGACGCGGTTGCCGAGCCGGGTCCACCGCACGCCGTCCAGGCTGTAGTAGAACGTCGTCCACAGCTGACCCACCGGCGAGGCGAAGTCGAGGTCCGCCTTGACCCGTACCTCTGTCGCGTCGCCCAGCGGCACCGTCGTACCCGGGATGAAGGCCTCCAGCGTCGACTGGTCGAGGTCGACAGCGAACGGCTGCGACCGGTTGACCACGCCGAGGGTGTTGACCCCGCCGACGCGCTTGACCGCCACGTACGAGAAGCCGCGGTTGTAGGCGGCCAGGCCCGCGACGTCGCCGTCGCGCATGCCGGAGATGTCCATCCGGGTCTGCACCGACTGCCGTGGCCCGAACGTCCGCTGCGACAGCGTGTTGCGGGCCTCCTCGAACCACGCCAGCTCGGCCCGGTTGGACAGCTTGGTGTAGACGTACTGGCCGGTGACCACAGTGCCGGCCGTCAACCGCAGCCAACCGTCGCGGTCGGTCAGCGACCAGTACCTGTTGTCCGGGGCGTGGTTCCACTCCCACGCCAGGTCCAGCCGCGACCCGTTGGGGGCGATCTCCGCTGGGTCGAGCGGCGCCGGGACCGTCCACTGCTCGTCCTGGTACGCCTTGGCCGGCGCGTCGTTGGCGAAGTCGTCCGAGGCGACGATGCTCTTCTGCCGCTCGAACAGCTCCTCGGCCGGGCTGAGCCGGATCGGCTTGTCGAACAGGCCGTTGACCGGCACGGCACCGTTGCTGCCGAACGTCGCCACCCGTCCTGCCAGGTGGCCGGGATGAGCGCCGGGATCCGGCCGATCGGGAACGTGTCCCGGAAGAACATGCCGTGCCAGTCGGTCCGGCCGTCGGCGCGGCTGATCGGCACCAGGCTGCCCTGGGCGAAGCCGTTCGAGTTGAGCACCCCGCGCGCCTCGTAGGTGTTGACCCCACCGGCCGAGGTGTAGCGCCCGAGCAGGTCCTTCGAGCGGAACATGACGACCTGCCGGCCCTGCCCGGACGGCCAGGTGATGATGACGGCGTAGTACCAGCCGTCGATGTGGTAGAACTGCGCGCCCTCGAACAGGCCGCCGATGAACGGCTGCCCGGCGTAGTCACTGGCGGTGAAGATGTTCGGGTAGTCCTGCACGATGGCCGTCAGGTCGGCGTTGAGGCGGACGGCGCTGGTGCCACCGGAGCCGTAGAAGATGTACGGCGTGCCGTCGACGTCGAAGAAGAGCGAGGGGTCGTGCAGGCCACGGCCGAGGGCGGTGCGTTGCCAGCCGCCGTTCTCGATGTCGTCGGTGCGGTAGAGGTACGCGCCGTTGAGGTTGTTGGTGTTGAAGGCGACGTAGAACATGCCGTCGTGGTAACGCAGCGACGACGCCCACTGGCCCTGGCCGTACGAGTTCTGACCGTTGCGCAGCGAGAACGAGTCACCGATGCTCGCCCGGTCGAAGACGTAGTTGACGATCTCCCAGTTGACGAGGTCGTACGACTTCATGATCGGCGCGCCCGGACTCAGGTGCATCGTCGTGCTGATCATGTAGTAGATGTCGCGGCCCTCGTCGTTCTCGGCGGCCGGCACCCGCTCGACGCTGATGTCCGGCACGTCGGCGTTGAGCAGCGGCACCGAGTACGTGCCGGCGCCGGTGTCGGTCGAGGTGTACGACGACCGCGGCGACCACCCGTCCTCGGCGTGCGCGGCGGCCGGGGTGGCCACCAGGCCCGCACCGACGAGGACGGCGGCCGATGCGAACGCGCACAGTGGACGGAGGCGACGAGCCCGCACCGCGTACCACACCCGGGACAGGGCGTTCGCCAGGTGCTGAGCGATGGTGTTCAGGCTGTTCACAGCGGATGTGCGGGTGGAGTTCAGGACACCTGAGCGGATCGACACGACCAAGACGAGCTCCAAACGCGAGAGCGGCGTGAAGGCCATCGTGTTATCGCTAACAACAACTGTCAAGACAATCAATGAAACGCGCCCGAAGTATTCCCGTAACACACACTGTCCACATAGGACAAGTACACCCCCACCCCAGCTCCGACCTGACCCCGGCCCGACCCGGGGTGGGGGTGGGTGGGGGTCAGGCGGTTAGGCAGGTGCGGAGAGCGGCGGTGAGGTTGTTGGCGCGCTCGTCGCCCATGCCGCGCATCTGGTTGACCACGTAGCCGAACCCCACCTGATGCTCGGCGTCGGCGAAGGCCAGGTTTCCGCCCGCGCCGTCGTGGCCGAAGCTGCGCGCGCCGAGCAGCGGCCGGGCTGGCGGCGAGTGCAGCAGGAAGCCGGTCCCCCATCGTTGTCCGGTGTCCGGCGGACCGTGCCGCTGCTGGCCGCGCGAGCGCACGACGACCGCGTCGTCCACCGACGCGACGGCGAGCAGGGGCTCGCCCTGGATGTTCGACACGCAGGCCGCGTAGAGGCGCGCGAGGCCGTCCGCGGTGCTCACCGCGCCCGCGCCCGGGATTCCGGCGGCCCGGATGGCGTCGTCGTTGAAGCTCACCAACCCGTCGGCGTCGGCGGGAAAGGCGAAGGCGCCGCCCATGGTGATGCCCCGTTCGGCGACCGGGTCCACGAACGGTTCGGCATCCGGAGGTGGTGCCAGGCCCCAGGCGACGCTCTCCTTCGCACTGGCGGGCAGCCCGAGCCAGGTGTGCAGGCCGAGCGGCCCCGCCACGGTGTCGGCGAAGAACGCGCCGGGTAGCTGGCCGGTGATCCGCCGGATCACCTCGCCGACCAGCCAGCCGTACGTCATCGGGTGGTAGCCGTGCGCGGTGCCCGGCTCCCACAGCGGGGCCTGCGCCTCGATCGCGCGGATGACCGGGTCCCAGGCCAACACCTCGTCGAGGGTCAGCGGTCGGTCCAGCGCGGGTAGGCCGGCCTGGTGCGTGAGCAGCCACCGCACCGGAATGTCGGCCTTGCCGTGCTGCCCGAACTCCGGCCAGTATCGCGTCACCGGGGCGTCGAGGTCGAGCCGCCCCTGCTGGACCAGCAGGTAGGCGCAGACGGCCAGAATTCCCTTGGTGCAGGAGAAGACGACCACCGGCGTGTGCGCGTCCCACTGTCGCCCGGTCCGGACGTCGGCCACCCCGCCGTACAGGTCGACCACCTTGCGACCCCGCGCGTAGACGGTGAGCGCGGCGCCGACCTCTCCCCCGGTGCTGAAATTGTCCCGGAAGACGTCGGCGACGGGCCCGTAGCGCTCGTCGACGTCGCCGTGGATCTGTGGCTGTGTGCGCACTGCCTACCCCTTCACTGATCCCTGGATCAGGGCCTTGATGAACTGTCGCTGGAAGATCAGGAACACGATCAGGGTGGGGGTGAGGATCAGCAGCGACCCGGCGCACAGCAGCACCAGATCCGTGCCCCACTGGCCCTGGAACGCGCCGAGCGCGCCGGCCATCGTGCGTTTGCTGGCGTCGTCGACGAGGACGATGGCGAGCAGGAACTGGTTCCACGTCCAGAGGAACATCAGGATGGTCAGCGAGGCGATCGCCGGCCGGGCGAGTGGCACCTGGACCCGCCAGAACAACTGCCACGTGCTGCTGCCGTCCACCCGGGCCGCCTCGGACAGCTCGACCGGCACGTTGGTGAAGTGGGCCCGCATCCAGAACACCGCGAACGGCATGTACAGGCCGATCAGCGGCAGGATGATCGCCCAGCGGGTGTTGAGCAGACCGAGATCCTGCATCTGGTAGTAGAGCGGAGTGACCACCGCCTCGAAGGGCAGCGTCAGGCCGAGCAGGAGCAGGCCGAAGACGAGCCGGCCGCCGGGCACCCGCAACTGACCGAGCCCGAACCCGGCCATGGTGGCGATCAGCACGGACACCGGCACGACACCCGCCACGATGAGCAGGCTGGAGCGCAGCAGGGCACCCATGTTGGCGGCGGTGAAGGCGTCGGCGAAGTTCCCCCACTGGGGGTCGGACGGCCAGGCCAGACCGTCGGGTACGCTGCCGCGCGGCTGCAACGCCGCCGAGAGCATGCTCACGAACGGCAGCAGGGTGACCACGATCAGGGCGATCAGCAACACTCGGCCGGTCACCTGTTCGCGTCGGCTCAGGTTCACGGCTTCTCCCCCCGGGTCAGTCGTTGGATCGGCAGCACACAGGCCAGCACCAGCAGCATGAGTACGACGGCGAGCGCCGAAGCGAGCCCGACCTGACGCTGCGAGAAGGCCAGCCGGTAGATCTCCAGGCCCGGCACGGTGGTCTGCAGGCCGGGGCCGCCACTGGTGGAGATGTAGACGATGTCGAAGCTGGCCAGGGCGGCGATGATCGTCACGGTGAGGCAGACCCCGATCTCCTGACGCAGGCTGGGCAGGGTCACGGCGAAGAACTCGCGCACCGGCCCGGCACCGTCCAGGCGGGCGGCCTCGTACAACCCCGGATCAATCTTGCTCATGCCGGTGACCAGCAGGATGGTGCAGAGACCGAGCAGGACCCAGGCCCCGATCACGCCCACGGCCGGCAGCGCCGTGTCGAAGTCGCCGAGCCAGGCGCGCGTGACGCCGCCGAGGCCGACCGCCCGCAACACCTGGTTGACCAGACCGTTCGACGAGAGCAGCCAGCTCCACGCGATGCCCGCCGCCACCAGCGGGATGACCTGCGGCAGGAAGAGGATGGTCCGGACGACGGTCCCGAACGCGCCGGTGGTGATCCGGCGGACCATGCTCGCCACCAGCAGCCCGAGCGCGACCGGGATGAAGCTGAAGAAGACGATCAGGACGACCGCGTTACCAATGATCTTCAACAGGTCGCTGTCGGTGAAGACGGTGAGGTAGTTGTCCAGGCCCACCCAGCGGGCCACCCCGATCCCGTTCCAGTCGTAGAGCGAGTACTGCAGGGTCAGCACGAGCGGGCGGAGGACGAACACCGCGTACATCACCAGGGCGGGCAGCACGTACAGCCAGCCCGTCCCGGCCGCGCGGGCCCACCGGAACCGGTGAGCCGCGCGGGGGTCGGACGGGAACGACGATCGTCGCGCCCGGTTGGTGCGCTGCCGAGGGCAGACGTCATCGGGACAGTTCCTTCGCGTACTCGGCCTGGACCGCCTTCACGTACCCCTCGGGCGTCTGCTGGCCGGCGACCAGCTTCTGCAACTCGGGCGTGATCGCGGCGGCGAAGATACCGCCGGTCGCGTTCGCGGTGAAGTCCACAGCGCCGTTCTCCGCCCCGAGCTGCTGCGACGCCTTCAGGGTCTCGGCCAGCACGGTGTTCGGCGCGGCGGCCGGCACCGGCAGGTCGCTCGGGCCGCCGGGGCTGGAGCCGCCGACCGTCACCGAGATCTCGCGTGCCTTGGCGTTGGTGTGCACCCAGTTCAGGAAGTACGCGGCGGCGTCCGGGTTCTTGGCCTTGGCGGAGACGCCGAAGGTGTTCGGGGCGGACATCGCCACGTGCTTCCCACCGGGGGACTCGGTGGGGAAGAGGAAGAAGCCCACGTTGCCGGGCATCGCCTTGTCCAGGTTGGCCGACTCCCAGTCGCCGTTGAACATGAACAGGCCGTTGCCCTTCTGGAACTCCCCCACCATGCCCGCGTAGTCCAGGGCGTTGGCGTCCTTGGGGAAGTAGCCGGCCTGCGCCCACTTCTGGATGGTCTGGGTGGCCTTCAGCGCGGCCGGGGTGTCGAAGGTGGCCCCGGGCTTCTGGAAGATCCAGTCGGCGACCTGGGTCGGGTCGCCGAACTGGTTCTGCAGCGCCTGGTGCGGGAAGTTGATGCCGGCGGTGTTCTTGTTGAACTGCATGATCGGCTGGATTCCGCTGGTCTTCGCCTTCGCCAGCAACTGCTCGAAGTCGGCGACAGTGGCCGGCGGCTGGGTCATCCCGATCTGGGTGGCCAGCTTCTTGTTGTAGAAGACGCCGGTGACGCTGTAGCCGAGCCCCATCCCGTACAGCGAGCCGGTGCCCCGGGTGTTGTCACCGACGCGCAACTGCATGAGCTGCGAGGCGGGGAACTTGTCCCAGCCGTACGCGGTGAAGTACGGGTCGAGGTTCTTGAGCAGGTCGTCCTTGACCAGGTCGACCATGGTGGGGAGCCGGATGATGTCCGGCGCGTTGTCCGAGGCGATCACCCGGGGCGCGTTCTCCACGATCACCGTGAACTGGTCCTCGCGGATGGTGAACGTGACATTGGAGTGCTGCTTGGAGAACTCGTCGGCCAACGCCTTGGCCAGCGGGAAGCCGGTCTCCGCGTACATCTCCAGGGTGATCGGGTCGCTGCCCAGCTCCGTCTTGACGGCGGCGTCGGACTGCTGGGTCGACGACCGGTCCTCTCCCGGCGCGCTACAGGCCGTCGCGGTCATCCCGACCGCCAGCAGTGACGCGAGGAGCACAGTTCTCCGTCGCGGAAACTTTGTCAGCAATTCTGCCATTCCAAGACTCCTTGACATCTTCACGCGCACGTCGTGAGCGCCTCGCCCGGGCGCAGCACCCGTACGGTCAGCGAAAAGAACCATCGAAGGCACCTCTGGATGCGCCAGAAGTGGTCGCTAAACTGATTTAGCAGAGCATGCGCGTGGCACGGGAAGCTGTCAAGGACAACTTCGCAACGGTGCGGAAACGTTGGGTTCACCTCGGCCCGACCCTGACCGGCGCTGGATCCCGGACGGCGACGCATCATGATGGGCGGGAGCGGCGCCCGTGGCACCGCGCCTGATTCGGAGGACTGATGGGCCGCAACAGAGCAACACTGGCCGATGTCGCGCGCAAGGCCGGGTTGTCCAAGACCGCCGCGTCGATGGTGCTCAACGGCAGGGAGGGCACCCGACTCTCGGCCGAGGCGCACCAGCGCGTGTTCGCCGCCGCCGAGGAGCTCGGCTACCGGCCCAACCTCGCCGCGCGCAGCCTCCGGACCCGCAAGACGGCCACCATCGCGTTCGTGTCCGACATCGTGGCCACCACCCGGTTCGCCGGCGATCTCATCCGCGGCGCCCTCGACGCGGCCCGCGAACGGGACCACGTCCTCCTCATCACCGAGACACAGGGCGACGCGACCTTCGAGCAGTACGCCATCGAGGCCGTCCTCGACCGGCAGGTGGACGGAGTGATCTACGCGGCGATGGCGACCCGACGGCTGACCGTCCCCCCGGCCATCCTCGGCGGCCCGGTGGTGCTGCTCAACGCCACGAGCCCCGACAGCCTGCCCAGCGTGCTCCCCGACGACGAACGGGCCGGCCGTTCCGTCGCCAACGCGCTGCTGGAACTCGGCCACCGCGACGCGATCGCCCTCATCGGCCGTAACCGCCTCAAGGAGGACGACCCCGAGGTCTCGCTCGCCGCCCGCGCCCGGTTACGCGGCATCCAGCAGGCGCTCAACGAGGCAGAGGTCAGCCTCCTGGCCGAGTGTTTCTGCACCGAGTGGTTGCCCGAACACGGTTACGCCGCCATGCGGGGCCTGCTGACCAGGCCGAAGCGACCCAGCGCGATCATCTGCATGAACGACCGGCTGGCCTTCGGCGCCTACCAGGCGCTCGGCGAGGCGGGGCTGACCGTCCCGGAGGACATCTCGGTCATCTCGTTCGACGACGACCCGATCGCCGCCTGGCTGCGTCCCGGCCTGGCCACCACGGCACTGCCGCACGAGCAGATGGGGCGGCGGGCGGTCGAACTGCTCCTGGACGGCGGCGTCGCCGAGCCGTCGCTCGTTCCGATGCCCCTGCGCCGACGCCGGTCCCTCGCGCCTCCGGCCGGCTGACCACCGACCCTCCGCCGTACCGCCGGCTGGCCGTGGCCGGCGCTAAAACGGTTTAGTGCTAGGTTTCCGGCCATGCTTCGTCTATCCGACCACTGGGTGTGGGACAGCTGGTACGCGCAGGACGACAACGGCCTCTGGCACGTGTTCTTCCTGCGCGCGTCCCGCGCCCTGCACGACCCGCACCGGCGGCACCGCCGGGCCAGCATCGGCCACGCCGTCTCGGCGGACCTGCGCTCGTGGCGGCTGGTCGCCGACGCCCTGGTCTGCGCCGACGCACCCGGCTGGGATGACCTGGCGACCTGGACCGGCTGCACGGTCCGCGGGCCGGACGGACGGTGGTACCTGTTCTACACCGGCGTCGGTCGCGCCGAGGACGGGCTCGTCCAACGCATCGGGCTGGCCGTCTCCGACGACCTGATGACCTGGCACCGGCACGGCAGCGAGCCGATCGTCCAGGCCGACCCCACCTGGTACGAGCTGCTGGACAAGGACCTGTGGTACGAGCAGGCATGGCGTGACCCCTGGGTCTTCCCCGACCCGGATGGCGGAGGCTGGCACATGCTGATCACCGCCCGCGCCAACACCGGACCGACGAACACCCGTGGCGTCGTCGGCCACGCCACCTCCACCGACCTCGTCACCTGGACCGTCCAGCCGCCGCTGTCGACACCGGCCGGCTTCGGCCACCTGGAGGTGCCCCAGGTCGCGGTCGTCGACGGGCAGCCCCTGCTGCTGTTCTCCACCGACACCACCAGCAGCGCTCGACGCGACGACCACCGGATCTGGGTGGCGACCGGCGAGACCACCCTCGGGCCGTGGGACATCGCCGGCGCGCAGCCGTTCACCCACCCGCACCTGTACGCGCCCCGGCTGGTCCGCGGACCCGCCGACGACTGGTCCCTCGTCGGTTTCCTCGACCACGTCGACGACACCTTCGTCGGGGAACTCACCGATCCCATCCCCGTCCGCTACGAGGCCGCCGCCGGGCTGACCGTGGACCCGGCGAGGGCGAACGCAGGGCAGTAGACCGGACGGAGCTGGGCCGATCACCGTCGGTCACCATCGTCCGGAGGTGGATGGGGAGTTGAGCGGTATACCTCAGAGGCAATAAATATGCCTCTGAGGTATACCGCTCCTCGGCAGATCGACCGGCCGGGCCAGCCGAGTGCCCACGGATCTACTCGTCTAGGTCAGCTGCGCAGCTGCCACTGCTGGTTGGTGCCGCCGTTGCAGGACCAGAGGATCAACTTCGTGCCGTTCGCCGTCCCGGCGCCGTTGGCGTCCAGGCAGAGACCCGACTGCGCGCCGGTGATGGTGCCGTTGGCGTTGATGTTCCACTGCTGGTTGGTGCCGCCGTTGCAGTCCCAGATCACCACCTGGGTGCCGTTGCTGGTGCCCTGACCGGAGGCGTCCAGGCACTTGCTGCCGTACACCATGAGCTGCCGGCTCGCGGTCGCGGTCCACCGCTGGTTGGTGGCACCACTGATGCAGTCCCAGAGCTGGGCCTGCGTGCCGTTCGTCGTGCTGGAGTTGCCGATCTCGGCGCACCGGCCCGACTGGACGCCCACCAGCTGAACGTTCTGTGGGTTGGTGCCGCCACCGCTCTGCACGCCGGCGGCGTTGATCACCGTCTGCGCGCCGGACGGCCAACCCCCGGTGACCGTGACGTTGCCGTTGACCACGTTGCCGCGGTCGCCGTTCGTCACGTTCGTGCTGTTGTTCGTCGCCCAGTTGTTGGTGACGGTGAAGTTGCCCATGTTCTCCGCGTACCAGTAGTTGGCGGTCGCCCAGGTGCCGGTCGAGGAGAAGACGTTGTTGCGGGCGGTGTAGTAGCGGGACCCCTCGTCGAAGTAGAGCCCGAACCAGCCGTTGGTCCGCAGGCAGTAGTTCTCGTTGATGGTTCCGCCCGGGTTCGCCGACAGCGTGTAGATGCACCCGCCGTCGGTCATCTGCTGCATGACGTCGTGCACGTAGTTGCCGATGACCTGGTTGTTGGCCGCCGTGGTCGCCGTCGTGTAGCGCGGCTGGTAGTTGTACAGGCC
The DNA here is from genome assembly GCF_016803395.1 of Micromonospora tarensis. Taxonomy (GTDB): domain Bacteria; phylum Actinomycetota; class Actinomycetes; order Mycobacteriales; family Micromonosporaceae; genus Micromonospora; species Micromonospora tarensis. Next base: position 25,032 of record NZ_JAEVHL010000008.1, read on the forward strand.
CCGGTTCGCGTAGTGCTGGCTGCCACCGGCGTCGTTGGCGCCCCAGCCGTACCCGACCGACAGACCGGTGTACGGCATGTTGTAGACCTCGTTGTGCGAGACCAACGCGGTGTTCACGTAGGTGGTCAGGATCGAGACCACCCCCCGGTACTCCAGGCCGAGATCGTGCACCCGGTTGTTGCTGATGGTGATGTTGCGGTTGACCATCCGCTGGTCACTGGGGTGATGGGCGTCGGCGCGTACCCCACCGACCACGATGCCGCCGGCGGAGTTGCGGGCGATCTCGGAGCGGGTGACGGTGATGTTGCTGGCGCCCAGCCCGACGCCGCTGGCGTGGGCGTTGGCGTCGTTGCCGATACCGATCGCGGTCTGTCCGAGGTTGACGAACTGCGAGTCGCTGAAGGTGATGGTGTTTGCCGCGGAAACCTGCACGGCGGCCGGCATCTGGTTCCAGTTCGGCCGGGTCGCCTCGAACTGCGGGCAGCCGGCCTGGCACGAGGTCAACGCGTCGGACGGACGCGACCAGGTGCCGGTGATGTGCGCACCGGTCTGCTGGTCGGCGAAACCGTTGCTGCTGCTGGGGCCGAGCCAGCTGGTGCCGGTGAAGGTGATGCCGCTGAACGAGATGTGGTGCGCCGGGGCGTCATAGCTGCCGCCGACGTTGACCAGGGACTGTAGCTGCGGCAGCTCGACGCTGACCGAGCTCATGTTCTGCCCCGCCAGCGGGATGTAGTTGAGCTGGCCGTTGCTGGGGTTGAGGTACCACTCCCCCGGTGAGTCCAGGAACTCGTACGCGTTGGTCAGGTAGAACGGACCGGCGCGGTGCGGGCTGGAGAGGGTGTCGAAGCCGAACGTGTTGTTGTTCCACGCGGGCTGCTGCATGGTCAAAAAGTTGCCGCTGATGCTCTGCACCGGCGAGTACCGGTCGGTGAACGAGCCGACGCTCTCCACCTCGACCCGGTTCTGGTTGCCCAGGTTGTTGAGGTAGCTGAGCGCGCTGTTGCTGAACCGCATGCCGCTGGTGGTGAAGGTGAAGTCGGAGCGGTTCACGGCGGTCCGGGCCCGGGTGGCGACGGCCCCGTTGACGTAGAGCTGGCGGGAGTCGAGCCCGGCCCCGACGTTGGCACGCCAGATGTTGCGGCCGGCGTCGACCTGCGACCAACCGGTGACCGCGCGGGCGCCGGTGATCGTCGGACGGGCGGAGGCAGCCGCCCGCCAGACCACCTGGTAGCCATTGGTGCCCGAGTCGGCAGCGGTGAATCGCAGCGGCGCCGAGAGCCGGTAGGCGCCGTTGGCCAACTCCACGACGATGTCACCGGACATCGCGCTGTTCTGCGTCCGCACCGCGGCCTGGGCGGCGGTCAGCGAACACGGTTGGCTGGCCGAGCAACTGGTGCCGGTGCCGGTGGGCGACGCGTAGAGGGTGGTGGTGGCTGCGGCGGCCGGGGCGGCCGCGACGGTGACGGCGACCACTGCGGTGACCGCCGTCGCGGCGGCGCGGCCAGCAGCCGGCGCAGCGGAGGGTAAGGGGACACGGGATGGTGCTCCTGACGTGCGGAGGGCATGGGGACGGAACGCCTCGACGAGCGGGAGGCGTGGCTGGCGGGCGGGCGGTTATCCGAGGGTCTCCCGGAGATAGCGCAGGCCGTCGGTGGCGAGCCGGTCCTGCGAGGGGGCCAGCGGACGCCAGATCGCCGCGGCGGTGGCGATTGTCTCGTTCTCCGCCGTGAACGACTCGATGCAGATCGGGCCCGGATAGCCGGTGTCCCGCAGCACCGAGAAGAAGCGGGGCCAGTCGAAGTGGTCGGCGCCGGGTGCGCCGCGGTTGGTGCCGCTGACCTGGACGTGCTTGATGTGCGGGCCGGCGACGGCGAGAGCCGCGTAGGGGTCGGCCTCCTCGATGTTCATGTGATAGGTGTCGATCATGATGCCGACGCTCGGCGGCAGACCGTCGATCAACTCGACCGTCTGCTCGATCGTGTTGACGACGCTCGTCTCGTAGCGGTTCAGCGCCTCGACCCCGATGCTCACCCCGCACTCGCCGGCCTGCTCCGCCACCGGGGCGAGGGCCCGCCGGAAATCCGCGTAGCAGGCCGCGCGGGCCGCCGGCGACATCCGCCAGGTGCGGCCGACCGAGGCGTACACGGGGCCGCCGACGCATCCGGCGCCGACGGCCGCCGCGCTCGCCACGCAGCCCTTGAGGTACGCCACTGTCGACTCGACCACGTCCGGTGCGGCGTCCACCAGGTCCCGACCCGGCGGCGTGACCGCGCAGACGCCGGCGGCGACGAGGCCGTGCGCCGCCAGCAGGTCCCGGGTGCGGGCCGGGTCCCAGTCACCGGGCTGCTCGATCGGCAGCTCGACCGCGTCGAAGCCGAACGCGGCGATCCGTGGGATCAGTTCGGCCAGGGCCTCGTCGTCGACCGGCGAGGCCCACACCCAGGGGTTGACACCGATGGCGTACACCGGACCTACTTCCAGCGCTGCGGGTAACCGGGCAGGTCGGTGCAGCCGCACATCGCGTAGTGCAACGGCGGCATGTTCGGGTCGAGGTACTGGTCCAGGTTCTCCTGGGTGACGGTCGGCTGCGGCAGCTTCCACGGGTTGGACACCTGCTCGCCGTCGAGGATCCGCAGCGCCGCGATGACCGGGGTGCGCCACTGGTAGGTCGGGTAGGTCGGCGCGATGGCGGTGAGCTTCTTGTCCTTCCAGATCTTCAGGAAGTCGAGCTGGTCCTCGCCGTTCATCGGTGGGACGGGCTTGCCCGCGTCCTGGAACGCCTCGACCGCCGCGACGGCCACCGCTCCGGCGTCCATCCAGACGCCGTCGATAGTGCCGTACCGCTGGATGTAGTCGTCCACGATCTTCTTGGTCTTGGCCGGATCGCCGTCGGTGAACTCGACGCCGACCACGTCGACCTTCGCCTTGTCGAACGCCACCTTCGCGGCCGACCAGCGGGTCTCCAGGACGTCGACGCCGGGCAGGATCCGCAGGGCGAGGACCTTGCCGCCGGGCTTCATCTTCTGGCTGACGAACTCGGCGCCGACGTGGCCGAACCCGTAACCGCCGATCGGGTTGATGAAGGTCACCGGGCACTTCGTGTTGACGCCACGGTCGAAGACGACCACCGGCAGCCCGGCCTGGCAGGCCGCCTCGACGGCCGGGGTGAGCGTGGCGGTGGTGTTCGGCGAGACGATCAGCGCGTCGCAGCCCTTGCCGAGCAGGTCGTTGATGTCCGCGATCTGCTTCTGGTCCTTGCCCTCGGCGTCGACGTGCACGAACTCCTTGATCCGGCTCTTCTGCGCCTCGACCTCGGCCTGCATGGTCTTGAACCCGACCTGCCGCCAGGGGTTGTTCAGGGCCGCGTTGGAGAAGCAGATCTTGTGCGGCCCGTTCTTCTTGAACTTGGCGGTGTCCACCATCGTCGGGTTCAGCACCTGCTCCCACGGCTTGTCCGCCGGACCGGTCGCGGTGGCGCTGAGCAGCGACAGCTCGGCGTCGTAGTCGGCCTGCACGAAGAACTTCGACTGCTCCCCGGTGCCCGACCCGGCGGCCGGGGCGCTGCCCGAAGGGCCGGCGGCCGGTTCGTCGGTGGCGCAGGCGGCGAGGGACAGCACTGTGACAGCGGCAAGCGCCGCCATGGAACGTCGCACTATGGTTTCCCCTTTATCTCGACGAAGAACGCGTTGCCGAGACCGCCACGGCGAGCAGGATGATCCCGCCCTGGACGGTCGACCTGAGGGCGCCGGAGACGCCGTAGAAATTCATCAGGGCGAACAGCAGTTCGAGGGTCAGCGCGCCGAGCATCGCGCCGACCACCGCGCCGCGGCCTCCGCCCAGGGCGACGCCACCGAGGACGACCGCCGTGATCGCGCCGAACTCCAGGCCCGCGCCGGCCTGGAACGAGACGCCGCTGTAGCCACCCAGCAGGATCGCCGCCACCGCCGCCGCGAGGCCGCTGAGGATGAAGGCGATGGTCCGGGTACGCCAGACGCGTACCCCGCTCAACTCGGCGGTGCGCGGGTTGTCACCGACAGCGACAAGCGTCCGGCCGAAGTCGGAGCGCATCAGCAGCACGGCCGCCACCGCCAGCACCACTAGGACCAGCAGCGCGTACGGCACCCGGCCGAGCAGCGGCACGTCCTCGAAGGCCCGCCGGCCGAACCGCCGGAACTCCTCGGAGAGCCCACCCTTCGGGGCGCCGTCGGACCACAGGTAGACCGCGCCGACGAGGATCAGGAACATGCCCAGGGTGGTGATGAACGACGGCACCCGCAGCCGGGTGGTGACCAGGCCGTTGACCAGCCCGACCAGGGCTCCGAAGGCGAGCAGGAGCAGCACCACCGGCCAGGTGCGCGCCGGGTCGCTGTCGATCAGCCGGGCGGCGACCACCACCTGCGCGGTGACCAGCGAGCCGACCGAGAGGTCGAACTCGCCGGAGACGATCACGAAGTACTGGCCGGCGGCGAGCAGGATGATCGGCGCCGAGCGACCGAGGAAGGACATCAGCGACGGCGGGGCGAGGAAGTCGGGCTGCCGAATGCCGACTAGCACCAGCAACACCGCGAGGATCAGCAGGATCGGCAGGACGCCCCCGGGGCGGACCCGGGGAAGACGCAGCGGCAGGGAACGGGGCTGGACGGTCTGCATGGCTAGGCCGCCTTTCGCATGGCCCGGCGGGCGTAGACGGCGACCGCGGCGATGATGATGGCGCCCCGGATCACCTGCTTGAAGAAGGCGTCGACCTCGAGCTGGTTGAAGATGGCATCGATGCTGGCGAGCAGCAGCACCCCGCCGACGGTGCCGACGACGCCGCCGCGCCCACCGGCGAGGGCGGTCCCGCCGATCACCACGGCGGCGATCGACTCCAGGTCGTAGAGGCCCTCGGTGCCGACCCGGGGCGCGCCCGAGCCGAGGCGACTGGCGAGGTAGATGCCGGCGAGCCCGGCACACATCGAGCACAGCATGTGGGCGGTGACGAGGACCCGGTCGTTGCGGACGCCGGAGAGCCGGGCTACCTCCGGGTCTCCGCCGACGGCGATCAGATGGTGGCCGAAGCGGGTCCGGGACAGCGCGAACCAGGCCGCCGCGGTCACCGCGACCAGCAGCAGGAACGACACCGGCACCGGGCCGACCCGCTGGTAGCCGAGCGACTGCACGAGCGAGGGAGCGGTGGTGCCGGCCGGGCCGTCGTAGCCGTTGTCGAGGTAGCCCTTGAGCAGCAGCCCCACCCCGAGGGTCGCGATGAACGCGTTGACCCGGAGCTTGGTGACGAGAAGCCCGTTGAACAGTCCGATGCCGGCGCTGACGGCGAGCACCAGGCCGATCGCCGGCAGCACCGCGCCGTCACTGCCGTTCATCGTCTCGGCGGCGACGAGGGTGCTGAGGCTGATCACGTACGCCACCGAGAGGTCGAGGGAACCGCCCAGGATGACCAGGGTCTGACCGACGGCGACGAGGCCGAGGCCGGCGGCGACGTGCAGCAGGCTCACCGTGGTGGACTGGTTGAAGAGCTGACCCCCGTCGAGCAGGACGACCAGCCAGCCGATCGCGAGGGTGAGGGTCAGGGCCACGAAGACGCCCGGTACCGGGCGGCGGGCCGGCAGGAGCGACAGGGCGCTCACTGGGCCATCTCCGTTCGCGACTGCGGGGCTCGCAAACCCGGCTCACTCCTCGCGCTCACTGGGCCATCTCCGTTCGCGACTGCGGGGCTCGCAAACCCGGCTCACTCATCGCGCTCACGCGGCGGCCTCCCGGACGGTGCCGACCGCCAGTGCCATGACGTCCTCCTCGGTCGCGCCGGCGGGCAACTCGCCCGCGATCCGACCGTCCCGCATGACGACGATCCGATCGCTCATTCCCAGCAGCTCCGGCAGGTCGGACGAGATCATCAGCACGGCCGCGCCGTCCTGGGCGAGGCGGCGGATGAGATTGTGGATGGCGGATTTGGCGCCCACGTCGATGCCCCGGGTCGGCTCGTCGAAGAGCAGGATCCGTGGGTTGAGCGCGAGCCAGCGGGCCAGCACGACCTTCTGCTGGTTTCCGCCGGACAGGAAGCGGATCTCCTGGTCGTCGCCGGCGGCGCGGACCTCGACGGCGGCGAGCAGCTCGCGTACCCGTTCGGTGCGGGCCGCGTGACCGGACCGCGCCGCGAACACGGCCCGGCTGGCGAGCAACGCGTTGTCGAGCACGGACTGCCGGGGGACGATCCCCTCAGCCTTGCGGTCCTCGGTGACGTAGGCGATGCCGGCACGCATCGCGGCCCGGGGCGAGCGCAGCCGGACCGGTTTGCCGGCGAGGGTCACCTCGCCGGTGCTGAACGGGGACACCCCGAAGAGCGCACGGGCCAGCGCCGACCGCCCGGAGCCCTGTAGGCCGCCGATGCCGAGCACCTGGCCGGCGCGCAGTTCGAGGCTCACTCCGCGCAGCTTCCGGTTGCCCGCGTCCCGGACGCTCAGTCGGACCGGACCAGGGTCGTCGGCGTCGGCCCGGTCCGGGTAGTAGCTGGACAGTTCCCGGCCGACCATGTGCCGGACCAACTCGTCGGCGGTGGCGTCGGCGGTGTCCACAGTGGTGACCCGGCGGCCGTCCTTGAGCACGGTGATCCGGCCGGACAGGTCGAAGACCTCGGCGAGCCGGTGCGAGACGTAGAGCAGGCCGATCCCCCGCTCCTGGAGTCGACGCACCAACCCGTAGAGCAACTCGACCTCGTGGTCGGCCAGCGCGGCGGTCGGCTCGTCCATGATGAGCAGCCGCGCGTCCAGGGCGAGCGCCTTGGCGATCTCGACGACCTGCTGCTGGGCGACACCGAGCTGCCCCACCCGGGCGTCGGCCGGCAACGCGGTCTCGCCGATCGAGGCGAGCAGCTGCCGGGTGCGGTCCAGCATGCCCCGACGGTCGACCAGCCCACGGCGGACCGGCTCGTGCCCGAGGTAGACGTTCTCCGCGACGGTGCGCTCCGGAAGGAGGTTGAACTCCTGGTGGATGATCCCGACGCCGGCCCGCTGCGCGTCGCGCGGGCCACGGAAGGTACGCGGCTCACCGGCGAACTCGACGGTGCCCTCGTCCGGGGTGTAGCCGCCGGAGACGATCTTCATAAGGGTCGACTTGCCGGCACCGTTCTCACCGACGACGGCGTGCACCTCGCCCGGCGCGACGTCGAGGTCGACACCGTCGAGAACGCGTACCCCGAGGAAGGACTTGCCGATGCCGCGAAGGGTGAGTAACGGCACCGGCCGTGGGTCTGACATCCCTAGAGCCCTCACAGATAGTAGTCATCAACAAGGTTCGATAGGACTCTACGGCGGCTTCGGCGCGCTGGGCATCGAACTTTCGTAGCCATCGACGGATGCTTACGTTCTTATGTTGCGAACATTCCCTTGACATCGAGGAAACATCACACGTATGAAGATAGATGTTTGGATGGAGGTCCGCAATCCTCGACTGGGGCTGATTGCCAGGGCCGCAGCTCGAGCGGCAGAGACGCCGCAGCGAGGGAGTCGATCACGGCCGTCGTCAACCGGGCAGGACGTCGGACGTCACTCAATTAATTGACACTCACCTATTCCTGGCTCATCCTGAGCCCGTGGATCACCGGACGAGACCCCCAGCAAACATCACGCTGGGTGACGTCCCGCGGGTCTGACTGCCGTCTTCGGCGAGCGGCACGAGGACCGACCACCACCCTCGTGCCGTCGCACGCGTCCAGGCACAACCTGACGTGCTGCGGGGCCCGTGGTCGCTATCGGAGTTGCCCGTCCAACCTAGGAGACGCCATGCGTCGCAACACACTGCTCATCTCAGTGATCGCCGGTCTGTTACTGGCACTCGGGCTCGCGCCACCCGCGTCGGCGGCCCCGGCCTTCCGGGCCCTGCTGTTCACCAAGACCGCCGGTTACCGGCACGACTCGATCCCCGCCGGGATCGCGATGTTCCAGCAACAGGCGGCGGCCAACAACTTCGAACTGGTGCAGACCGAGGACTCCAGCGTCTTCACCGCCAGCAACCTGGCGACCTTCGACGTCATCATCATGTTCCAGACCTCCGGCATGGTCTGGACCTCGGCCGCCCAGCGCCAGGCCGTGGAGGGCTACCTCGCCAGCGGCAAGGGCATCGTCGGCATCCACAACGCCACCGACATGGGTATCGAGAGCGAGTACCCGTGGTGGGACCAGACCATCAACGGCGGCGCGCACATGCCCGAGCACTCCCCCGGTGTGCTGCCCGGCACCGCCATCGTCGCCGACAAGCAGCACCCGTCGACGGCCGGCCTGCCGGACCGGTGGAACCGTAGCGAGGAGTGGTACAACTTCGACGCCAACCCGCGCGGCAACGTGCACGTGCTGGTGACCGCCGACGAGCGCACCTACAACCCGGGATCCCGGGCGATGGGCCCGGACCACCCGATCTCCTGGTGCCGCAACGCCGGCGGTGGGCGGGTGTGGGCCACCGCGATGGGCCACGCGATCGACTCCTACAGCGAGACGAACTTCCGTAACCACGTGCTCGGCGGAGTGCGGTGGGCGGCCGGCAACGTGGCCGGCGACTGTGGCGGCACCGTCTGGGGCAACTTCGAGAAGCGCACCCTCGACGACAACACCGTCGACCCGATGGCGATGGGGGTGGCGCCGGACGGCCGCGTCTTCTATGTAGAGCGCGGCGGCCAGGTGAAGATCTTCAAGCCCTCCACCAACAGCACCGTGACCGCCGGCACGCTCAGCGTCTACACCGGCGGCGAGGACGGCCTCACCGGCATGGCGCTGGACCCCAACTTCGCCAGCAACGGGTACATCTACCTGTACCACTCACCGGCCAGCAGCAGCACCGACGTCAACCGGGTCTCCCGCTACACGGTCAGCGGTGACACGCTGAACACGTCCAGCGGTGTGACGATCATCGACATCCCGGCGTACCGGGACCGCACGTTCCCGGAGCCCGGCCACACCGGCGGGTACATCGAGTTCGGCCCGGACGGCAACCTCTTCATCGGCACCGGCGACGACACGCCGCCGAACCTCGACCCGAACTGGCAGGGCTACGCCCCGCTGGACTGGCGCTCGGGCAAGTCCAACCTGGACGCCGCCCGCAGCGCCGGTAACACCAACGACCTGCGCGGCAAGCTGCTGCGCATTCGCCCGTCGGCCAGCGGCGGCTACACCATCCCGAGCGGCAACCTCTACCCGCAGGGCACGGCGCAGACCAAGCCGGAAATCTACGCGATGGGCTTCCGCAACCCGTTCCGCTTCTCCATCGACCCGGCCAACGGTTGGGTCTACCTGGCCGACTACGGACCGGACCGGAACCCACCCACCACCAACCGGGGCCCCGAGGGCCTGGTCGAGCTCAACGTGATCAAGACGCCCGGCAACTACGGCTGGCCGTTCTGCCACGTGACAACCAGCCGTACGCGCCGTACAACCCGGACACCGGCGTGGTCGGCGCGAAGTTCAACTGCTCGGCACCGGTCAACAACTCGCCCAACAACACCGGCCTGACCAACCTGAAGCCGGTCGTGGCACCCAACATCTGGTACGGCTACGGCACCTCGCCGACCTTCCCGGAGCTGGGCTCCGGCGGCTCGGCGCCGATGGGTGGGCCGGTCTACCGGTACGACCCGGCGAACACCTCCGCGACGAAGTTCCCGGCCTACTACGACGGCGTGCACTTCTTCTACGAGTGGGCGCGTAACTACGTCAAGGAGGTGCACTTCGACTCCTCCTCGGCAGTGACCCGCACCAACCCGTTCCTGCCCAACACGCGGTTCAACAAGCCGATGGACATGGAGTTCGGCAAGGACGGCTCGCTCTACCTGCTGGAGTGGGGCACCAACTTCGGTGGCGGCAACAGCGACTCCGGGCTCTACCGGATCGACTACATCCAGGGCGGTCGGTCGCCGATCGCCAAGGCCACCGGCACGCCGACCAGTGGTAGCGCACCGCTCACCGTCCAGTTCAGCAGCGCCGGCACTGCCGACCCGGACCCGGGCAACACGCTGAGCTACCAGTGGACGTTCGGTGACGGCACCACCTCCACCGCTGCCAACCCGTCGAAGGTGTACACCGCCAACGGCAACTACACAGCGCAGTTGAAGGTCACCGACAACACCGGCAAGACAGGCTTCGCCAACGTCCAGATCACCGTCGGCAACAGCGCGCCGGTGCTCACCATCACCACCCCGCCCAACGGAGGCATGCTCACCTTCGGCGACCGGGTGCCGTACCAGATCACGGTGACCGACCCGGACGGCGGAACCGTCGACTGCTCGAAGGTGTTCCTCAACCCGGCGCTGGGTCACGACGACCACGCGCACGAGACCACCGAGTACCCGGGCTGCTCGGGGACCATCTCCACCGACCTGCTCGGTGGCCACCCCGACGGCGCCAACCTGTTCTACGTGCTGAACGCCCGGTACACCGACAGCGGCGGTGCGGGGGGCGCGGCCCCGCTCACCGGCACCGCGCAGGCGATCCTGCAACCGAAGCACAAGCAGTCCGAGTACTTCAGCAGCCAGTCCGGCATCCGGGTCGTCGACCAGGCCGCCGCGGAGAGCACCAAGCGCGTCGGTGACATCTCCACCAACGACTGGATCGCGTTCAGCCCGATGAGCCTGTCCGGCATCTCGACCGTCAGTTACCGGCTGTCGTCGCCGTCCGGGGGCGGCTCGATCGAGCTGCGCGCCGACTCGCCGACCGGCACGCTGCTGGCCACCACGACGGTGCCCAGCACCGGTGGTTGGGACAACTACCAGTCCACCACACCGGTGAGCGTCGCCGCCCTCAGCGGGACGCACACGCTCTACATGGTGTTCAAGAACAGCAGCAACTCGTTCGATCTGGACTCGCACACCTTCGGCGGCAACGGCGTCGGCGTACCCGGCACCGGCACCGGCGGTGGCCTGGCGGGTAAGACCTACACGGTCACCGCCCAGCACAGCAACAAGCTGATGGACGTCAGCGGGGTCTCCACCGCCGACGGCGCCCAGATCACCCAGTGGGCGGCCACCGGCGGCAACAACCAGAAGTGGCAGGCGGTCGACGCGGGCAGCGGTGCGGTCTACCTCAAGGCGCTGCACAGCGGCAAGTGCGTCGAGGTGGTGGGCAGCTCCACCGCGGCGGGCGCCTTCCTCCAGCAGGCCACCTGCAACAACGGCAACCAGCAGAAGTTCACCGCGACCGCGACCGGAACCTCCGGCGTGTACACGGTGCGCAGCGTGCTGAGCGGGCTCTGCGTGGACGTCAACGGCGCGTCCACCGCCGACGGCGCCCGGCTGTTGCAGTGGACCTGCCACAGCGCCACCAACCAGCAGTGGCGGTTCACCGCGGTGTGACCCGCGGGCTGTCGCGGTAACGCATGACGTCCCGGTCGGGGCCGGTTTCCGAGGATCGGAGCCGGTCCCGGCCGGGACGTCGACGTCAGCCCGGACGGACCGCCGAGCCCTCAGCCGGCGCGGCGAGCAGCCCGGCCTCGACCAGGGCGTCCCACAGGGCCTCCGGTACGGCCGCCTCCGACCGTCGCATTGTCTCGGCCACCTGCGACTCGTTGCGGACACCGACCACCGTCGACACCACGGCCGGGTGCCGCCGGACGAAGGCGAGTGCCGCCTGCGGCAGGGTCACGCCGTACGTCTCACAGACCGCCGCGATCCGCCGCGCCCGCTCGATCACGTCCGCCGGGGCCTGCTGGTAGTTGTAGACGGCGTCGGCCGGGGGCCGGTCCCGCGAGAGCAGCCCCGAGTTGTAGACGCCCGCGATGACCACGCCCACGCCCCGGCTGCCGGCGATCGGCAGCAGGTCGTCGGCCGCACCCTGTTCGAGCAGCGTGTACCGCCCGGCGCACATCAGCACGTCGACGTCGGTCTCCCGGACGAACCGGGCCAGCATCGCCGACTGGTTCATCCCGGCGCCGATGGCGCCCACGACACCCTGGTCGCGCAGGTCGGCCAGGGCGGGCACGGCCTCCCGCGCGGCCTGTTCCCAGTGGTCGTCCGGGTCGTGCAGGTAGGCGACGTCGATCCGGTCCAGCCCGAGCCGATCCAGGCTGGCCTCGATCGAGCGACGGACGCCGTCCCGGCTGAAGTCCCACACCCGCCGATGGCTCGCCGGAACGTCGAACCCCTCGGCGTCGCGCAGGTGCGCGTCCTGCGGCGACGGCACCAGCCGCCGCCCCACCTTCGTCGACACGACGAACTCGTCGCGCGGTCGCTCCCGCAACGCGACGCCGAGGCGCCGCTCGGACAGCCCGAGGCCGTAGTGCGGCGCGGTGTCGAAATACCGCACACCCGCCGCCCAGGCCGCGTCGACCGCGACGGCGAACTCCTCGTCCGTCGTCGCCCGGTACAGGTTGCCGCCCTGCGCCGCGCCGAAGCCCAGCTCGGTGAGGCGTATCGCGGGGCGACGCGGTAGGGACCGCGCCCTCACGACGAGCCCAGCCGGTAGACCCGGCGGGCCGTGTCGCCCCAGACCGGCGCCTGCTCGGCCACGTCGTGGTCACCCAGCAGCTCGGCCAACGCCTCCACCCACCGCGCGTACGAGCTGGCCAGCAGACAGACCGGCCAGTCCGAGCCGAACATCAGCCGGCCCGGCCCGAACGCCTCGACGGCGTCCTCGACGGCGGGGCGCAGGTCCGCCGGCGTCCAGTGCGCCTGCCGCACCTCCGTCACCAGCCCGGAGAGCTTCGCCGTCGTGTTCGGGGCGGCCGCCAACGCCCGCAGGTCCCGACTCCAGTCCGCCACCTCGGGGCGGCCCAGCGCGGGCTTGCCCAGGTGATCGAGGACGAAGCTCACCTCGGGCAGGTCGCGCGCCAGCCGCGTGGCCATCGGGAGCTGGTGCTGGCGGACCAGCAGGTCGAAGACCAGACCGGCGGCGCCCACCGCCGCGATCCCCCGTCGAACGTCCGGACGGTCCAGGTACGCCGGGTCGGTCTCGGACTGCACGAGGTGGCGGATGCCGACGAGTCGATCCCCACCCGGTCCGGCCCGGAAGCGGTCGAGGCGGTCCGCGACGTCGTCGGCGGTCAGGTCCACCCAACCGACGACCCCACGGACCAGAGCGTCCTCCGCCGCCATCTCCAGCAGGTCCACCGTCTCGGTCTCGCTGGCGATGGACTGCACCACCACGGTCTCGGTGACTCCGGCCGCCCGGGCCAGCGGCGCGAGGTCGGCGGGTTCGAAGTCGGCGTCGATCGCCGCCATGGTCACCGGATCGATCCACGGCTGCGGGTGCCGTGCGCGGACCCAGAGGTGGTGGTGTGCGTCGACGATTCCGGTTCGCCGGGGCACCTGCCCGCCCGTCACCGGCCCAGCCATCCGCCGTCGACGGGCAGCACGACGCCGTTGACGTAGTCCGACGCGGCCGACGCCAGGAACACCGTGGCACCGCCCAGGTCGTCGGCGCGGCCCCACCGGCCGGCCGGGATGCGCGCCCGGATCGCCTGGTCACGATCGGGGTCGTCGCGTAGCGCCCGGGTGTTGTCGGTGGCGATGTAGCCGGGCGCGATGGCGTTGACGTTCACCCCGTGCGCCGCCCACTCGTTGGCGAGCGCCCTGGTGAGCCCGGCAACGCCGGACTTCGACGCGGCGTAGCCGGGGACGGTGATGCCGCCCTGGAAGCTCAACAGCGACGCGGTGAAGATGATCTTCCCGTGCCCACGCTCGACCATCGTCCGGCCGATCTCCCGGCTCAGCACGAACTGGCTGCTCAGGTTCACCTCGATCACCTGGTCCCACATCTCGTCCGGGTGGTCGACGGCCGGGGTGCGGGCGATCGTGCCGCCGTTGTTCACCAGGATGTCGACCGGCCCGAGAGCGGTGAGGTCCGCGGCCAGCCGGTGCACCGCCGCCCGGTCACCGAGATCCGCCCGCAGCGCGGTGAAGCGGCGGCCCGTCGCCCGTACCCGCTGCTCGACCTCGCTGCCGCTCGGTTCGAGCTGGGCCGAGACACCCACGATGTCGGCGCCGGCCCGGGCCAGCGCCTCGGCCATGGCGAGGCCGATGCCGCGCCGGGCCCCGGTCACCACGGCGGTCCGTCCGGACAGATCGAACAGCGCGCTCACCGGTCGCCCTCCCGCACGTCGAGCAGTACCTTCATCACGCCGCCACCCTCCAGTGCGGTGAACGCCTCGGCGACCGCCTCCACCGGTTCGATTCGGGAGATGAGCTGCCGCGCCGGGATCGCGCCCGAGGCGACCAGCCGGATCGCCTCCGCCATGTCGTCGCGCTGGTACAGCCGGGCACCGAGGAGCTCCAGCTCACGCCAGAAGAACCGGTGCAGGTTGACCTCTCGGGGCTTCGGATGGATCGCCACCAGCACCAGCCGACCGCGGGTGGCGAGGACGTCGACCGCCGTGGCCACGCCGGCGGCGGCGCCGGACACCTCGAAGGCGATGTCGGCGCCCGCGCCGTCGGTACGGTCGTTGACCATCGCCACGACGTCGGTCGAGCCCGGGTCGACGACCTCGATACCGACCTCCTGGGCCACCGCGCGCCGGAACGGGTCCGGCTCGACGAGCAGCACCCGCGCGCCGCGGCCTCGGGCGACGGTGGCGATGAGGACCCCGACCGGCCCACCGCCGACCACTACCACCTGGTCGTCGGCGCTGACGTCCGCCCGCCGCACGTCGTGCACCGCGACCGCCACCGGCTCGACGAGCGCCGCGTGGTCCAGCGGCAACTCCTCGGGCAGCGGCAGGACCAGCTCCTCCGGGACGGTCCAGGAGGACTGCATGGCTCCCGGCGAGTCGATGCCGAGAAAGTTCATCGCGTGGCAGACGTGGGAGTTGCCACGCCGGCAGGCCGGGCACCGTCCGCAGGGCCGGGTCGGCATCACCGTGACGGGCTGGCCGACGCGCCAGCCGGTGACGTCCTCGCCGACGGCCGCGATCCGCCCGGACATCTCGTGCCCGATGACGGCGGCGGGGCCGACCCGGGCGTCCATGTCGCCGTGGTAGATGTGCAGATCAGTACCGCAGATCCCGGTGTACGCCACAGCGATCCGCAGCTGACCGCGGCCCGGTGGCTCCGGGTCGCGATCCTCGATCCCGAGGTGCCGCGCCCCCCGGTAGACGACTGCCTTCATCGTTCCTCCGTCTCGACGTCGGCACGTCCATCGCGCCGACCGGGCATGGTCGTGGGTGCACCGCACCGCGGTGCACCCACGCCTGCCGTGCTCTGGTGGTCAGCTCAGTGCCGTACGGTCGGCGACACCTCGGCCCGGGAGGGCAGCGGAACGGCCGGCACCTGGCGGGCCGGGACGACCCCGTCGAGCCCGGCCAGCAGCCGCCTTCCGGCCCGCTCCGGCCGCACGTTGGGGCTGTCGGCCGTCTGCGTCCACGGGAGCCGATTGGCCGCAGTGATCTGCCCCTCGTCCACCCGGACGCCCAGCCCTGGTGAGTCGCCGAGGATGAAGGCGCCATCCTCGACGTGCAGGTCGATGGAGATGCCCAGCGGTGGACGCAGGTCCTGTAGCTCGCTGGTCAGATGGTTCGGGACCGAGGTCGCGGCGTGCAGCAGCCCGACCGGGCTGTTGCCGATCGGGCTGACCGGCAGGTCGTAGGCGTGGGCCAGGGCGGACGCCCGCAAAAAGTGGGTCACCCCCCAGACGGCAGCCATCTGGACGACGTCGACCGCCCCGGCGGCGATCAGCGGACGGTACTGTTCCAGCCCGGTGAGGTTCTCGCCGGTGGCGACCGACGCGCACACTCCACGGCTGACCGCCGCGAGACCCTCGGCGTCCCAGCGCCGGACCGGCTCCTCGATCCAGATCAGGTCCAGGGTGCGTTCCAGTTCGCAGACGTGCCGGACGGCCTGCTTGCGGGTCCAGGCCTCGTTCACGTCGAGCATCAGACCCGGCCGCCGGCCGTGCCCGGCCTCGGTCAGCACCTCCCTGACCAGACCGAGGCGGTGCCGGTCGGCCTCGATGTCGAGGCCGCCCTTGAGCTTGGCCGCCCGCAGACCGTGGCTCGCGTAGACCTCGTACTCCGCGACGAGTTCGTCGTCGGTGAGCCCGATGTCCAGGCCGGACGCGTAGGCGGTGACCCGCCGGTCACGCCCGCCGAGCAGCCGCCACAGCGGCTCGCCGGCGGCCTGCGCCTTGATGTCCCACAGCGCGGTGTCCAAGGCGCCGATGGTGCCGAACACCGGGCCGGCGTGACCGGCCTTGAAGGTGTGCCGCAGCATCCGGTCGTACAGGGTCGTCACCGCACGGGGGTCTTCGCCCTCGATGGCGGCGAAGATCCGCTCGATCTCGACGTGCGGCCCGAGGCCGACTCCCGAGATGCCCTCGTCGGTGTCGACGAGGACGATCGAAATCGGCACCACCCCGTCGGCGAACACGCCGTTGGCGTCGCCGACGGGCCGCCCCCATTCCTGGACCGTGGTGAGCGTCCGATATCCCGTGATCCGCATGTCAACCCTTCGTGGAACCGGCGGCGACACCGTCGGCGATTTGGCGCTGGAGGAACAGGTAGACCAACAGGACGGGTATCGCGGCGATCAGCACCCCGGAGGCGAAGGTCGGGATGTTGTCGGAGTACTGCCCGCGTAGCGAGGTCACGCCGATCATGAGCGTGCGGTTCTCGGCCGAGGGCATCATCACCAGCGCCATGAGGACGTCGTTCCAGCAGAACAGGAGGTCGAGGATGCCGACCGAGAGCAACGCCGGGGTGCCCAGCGGCAGCATGATCCGCCGGTACACGCCGTAGACGGTGTTGCCGTCGATCCGCGCGGCGTCGATGATCTCCGGCGGAATGCCCCGGTAGTAACTCGTCATGAGAAAGACGGTGAAGGGCAGGAACTGGGCCACGTAGACGAGGATCAGCCCGGGGTACGTGTCGATGAGCGCGGTGTCGGCCATGATCCGGGCGAGCGGCACCATGATCACCTGAAACGGGATGAAGAGCCCCGCCAGGCAGCCCAGGAACAGCGCCGACGAGCCACGGAACCGCAGCTGACTCAGGGCGAAGCCGGCCATCGACCCGAGCAGCAGGAGCAGCAGCACCGACACCGTCACCACGACGAACGAGTTGACGAAGTAACGGCCCATGCCGACGCTGTTCCACGCCGTGCTGATGTTCTCCCAGCGCAGCGCGTCGGTCACTGAGAACCGGTCGAGGATGTAGTCACGCCGCGTCTTCATCGCGACGTTGGCGGTGAACAGCAGCGGGTAGATCGTCGCCAGCGCGAGCAGTGACATGGGGATGGCGACCAACCACCATCCCAGACGGACCCGGGACATCAGTCCTCCTTCCCCGCGCGTCCAGCAGTTTGACCTGCAACAGCCCGACCACCAGCATGATGACGAAGAGGATCGTCGATGCGGCCGACGCGAGCGCCGGCCGGTTCATCTGGCCCTGCTGGATCCAGATGTAGTACTCCGGCAGGTACGTCGAGCCCTCCGGGCCGCCGGTGGTCATGACGTAGAGCAGCCCGAACATCGACGTCAACATCCCGATCATCGTGGTCACGAAGACGAACTGGATGGTGCGCGACAGGCTCGGGATGATCACGTGCCGGATGACCTGGCGTAGTGACGCGCCATCCATTCGGGCGGCGTCCAGCAGCGCGGCGTCCAGCGTGGCGAAGCCGGCGAGGAACACCACCAGGGACATTCCGAAGGTGGCCCAGATGTGCACGCCCGCCACGATGACCATCGCAAGATCCGGGTCTCCGAGCCAGTCCACCGGGCTGACCCCGAAGGAACCGAGGGTGGCGTTGAGCGGGCCGTCGAAGGCGAGCAGCAGGTTGAAGATCGCGCCGACGATGACCGGCGAGAGCACTGCCGGGAAGAAGTAGACGCTGCGGTAGAAGCGGTGCCCGGGCACCTTGAGGTAGATGAACGTCGCGAGCAGGCCGGGGATCGCCACCGCCACCGGAAGCAGCAGGACCAGCAGCCCGACGTTGCTCAGCGCGGTCCGGAACAGCGGGTCGTCGAAGAGCTCGCGGTAGTTGCCGAAGCCGACCGCCGTCCCGTTCTGCGCGCCGTCGCCGGTGAAGGAGAAGTTCACGCCGAGGATCAGCGGATAGAGGCGCATCAGGACGATGATCAGGACTGCCGGGGCGACCAGGACGTAGGGGGCGAAACGTTCGGATCCCCGGCTGCCGCGGCCGCGTTGGGGACGTACGCCACCCCGACGGGCGGCGGGGGTGACCGCCCCGCCGCCCGTCCGGCCGGAGCCAGACGGGCCGACGATTGCGTGTTTCCGATCGGCACGAGGTCAGCCCGCCTGGTCGGAAGCGGCCAACTGCTTCACCACCTCGTCGACGGTGATCGAGCCGCTGAGCAGCTGCTGGGACAGCCTGCCCATCAGGTCGATCGTCTTCGACGACAGCGCCACGTGCAGCGCCGGCTTGCCGCTCTTCAGCTCACCGACGATCGTGGAGACGGCCGGGCCGCCCTGCGACACGTCGATAGTGGTGTCGGCGGCGATCGCGCCGGCGTCGGCGTAGAAGGCCTTCAACGCGTCAGCCGAGGTCAGGGAGCGCACCAGGTCGGCGGCCACCTTCGGGTCCTTGGTCCACTTGGCGACCGCGTAACCGATGCCACCGTCGTACGGCATGCTCGGGGTGGTGCCGGCGGTGACGACCGGCGCCTTCATCACGCCGAGCTGCTCCGGGGTGAGGAACTCGTTGAAGTCCTTCCAGTGCCCGACGTCCGACATCAGACCCATGACGTGGGCGGCCTTGCCGGACTGGAAGTACGCGAAGGAGTCGTTGAACATCGCTGTCGAGTTGGCCCCGTCGCTGTTCATCTTCTTGTCACCGGCCTCCTTCCAGGTCTGGAAGAGCCGCTTGACGTTCGCCGAGTTCCAGTCGCGCTTGCCGGCGATCCAGGCGTCGTACTCCTGCGGGGTGAGCGTGGTCGATCCGAGGCTGGAGATCCAGAACTGGATGCCGACGCCCTCCTTGTTGCCGAGGGCGAAGCACTTCGCACCGGCCTTGGCGATGGCGGCGCAGTCGGCGACGAACTTGTCCCAGGTGGCGGCCGGGGTCGCCGGGTCGAGGCCGGCCTTCCGGTAGACCTCCTTGTTGTAGTAGATGGGGTAGCCCTGCAGCGTCACCGGCCCGGCGTAGACCTTGCCGTCCTTGGTGAACGCCTCCCAGCCGGCCAGCCGCTGCTTGTCCTCGGCCACGTAGTCGGTGATCGGCACCAGCGCGTCCACCCGGTCGCGGATCTGGCCACCGCCGTTGAAGAGCATGACGTCCGGACCCTTGCCGGCCTGGATCGCCGCCCCGAGCAGCGTGTAGTACTGGTCGAAGGGTTGCGCGACGAACTCGACAGTGACATCCGGGTGCTTCTTCTTAAAGTCGGCCTTGGCCTTGTCCAGATAGGATTTGGCGAACGCCTCACCGGACTTCCAGTCCCACACCACCAGCTTGCTGTCCGAGCTGGTGGCCTTACCCGAATCGCTAGCACTTCCACAACCGGCCAAGGCCAGGCCCACAACGAGGACGGCCGACCACATAGCTCGCTGTCTCATCAGTTGTCACCTCAGAAAGGGGGGTGGCCGGCGGGTGTCCCGCGAGCCAATGTTGACCGGAAGGTAACTCGTATGACGTGTGACGTCAATACTCGGCCGTACACTGAGCCAGACGTCGTGCCACGGCGAGCCTTTCGGAGGGGGACATGACGCCATCCCAGGAGACGGCCCTGAACAGCCCGGTGACCCCGGCATGGGTGCGTCGGCCGACCAACCTCGCCAGGGCGGTCACCGCGGAACTGGTGGAGCGCATCGTCCGCGGCGTACACCCGTCCGGGACGCCCCTACCGCCCGAGCCGATCCTCTGCGAGACCTTCTCGGTGAGCCGGACCGTGGTCCGGGAGGCAGTGAAGATCCTTCAGGAGAAGGGGCTGGTCCAGGTCCGTCAGGGTGCCGGCACCATGGTCACCCCGCCGTCGCACTGGGACATGCTCGACGAACTCGTCCTCGCGGCCACCATCGCCATGGACGACAGCCTCGCCATCCTCGACGATCTCGTCGTCACGCGACGGGTGCTGGAGTCCGACATGGCGAACGTCGCCGCCCGGCAGGCCGACCCGGAGACCATCGAGCGGCTGGCGGCGATGGTGGACCGGATGGACGAGCTGGTCGACGACCACGTCACCTACCACGATCACGACCGGGCCTTTCACGACGCGATCATGCAGGCGTCCGGGAACCGCATCGCCCGCGGCGTGGTACGCGCCCTGGAGAGCCAGGTGATCAACACCGCCCGCTACATGGGCCGCACCGAACGCGCGTTGTGCGTGGCGTCGAACCAGGGTCACCGGCGCATCTACGAGCGGATCGCCGCCCACGACTCCGACGGTGCCGCCCAGGCGATGTTCACCCACATCACCGAGGCCTGGCTGGTGCGCCGCAGCGGCTCGGACAACCCGGTCCGCCTGCGACGCTGACCGTCGGCGCAGACCACGCGGCGCCCACCCCCGGAGCACGGGAGCGGGCGCCGACACTGTGGTCGACCAGCATCAGGAGAACTGGGCGAAGAACCTCCAGATCTCGCCCTTGGTCCAGGTCGTGATGCCACTCTCGGCATAGGTGCCGTCCACCGGGCCGGGCATGTGCCCGTTGTCGTACGCCGCCCACTGCACCGGGTACCCGGACCGGCAGCCCGAGTAGGTGGTGGTGATGTGCGTACGGCTGCCGCCCGCCGGCTCGGGCGGGTTCTGGGCGGCGCAACCGTTGTTCCGGACGAACGTGTCCCGCAGCGCCCTACCCTGGGAGATGCTCAGCACGTTGTCCGAGATGCCGTGCAACCCGAAGTACGCGATGGGCTGGGTACCGCCGCTGCACCCGCTGATCTGCCCGCCGGAGATGACCGCGACGGCCCGGAAGACGGTGGCCCGGGCACAGGCGATGGCGTAGCTCATGCCACCACCCCAGCTGAAGCCGAGGGCGAACCGCTGCCTCGGGTTGACGCAGAGGCTGCTCTCGATCCGGCTGATCATGTCGTCGACGAAGACGATGTCCTCACCGCCGGAGTTGCCCCAGCCGTTGCCGAACCCCTGCGGCGCGACCAGGATCGCGCTGTTGTTCGACTGCTCCTGCTGGCCGTAGTAGGACCACGGGGTCCCGCTGGTGCCACCGGAGGAGACATCCTGCATGGTGCCGCCCCGCCAGTGGAACGCGAAGATCAACCGGTAGGGGTTGCTGTTGTTGTAGTTGGCCGGCACCCGCAGGATGAACGTACGGCTCTTGCCGTTGCTCTGGATCGTGTGCGTGCCGCTGGCGAGCGTCGGCGCCTTGCCGCACCCGCTGCCACCCGACGGTGGAGGGGTGGTGCCGCCGTCGGTGGCGACGAGTTGCCACTGCTGGTTGGTGCCGTTCCAGTCGGAGTACTGCACGATGTTGCCGCCGTCGGCGGTGGAGGCGCCCTGCACCTCCACCGCCTTGGAGCTGTTGCGGTTGATCAGCCGGACGTAGCCGCCGTCCGAGTCGGCCAGCCGGAACTGCTGGTTCGTCCCGTTGAGGTCGGACCACTGCACGATGGCACCGCCGTCGGCGGTGGAGAAGTTGCTGACGTCGAGCACCTTGCCGGAGTGCCGGGACTTCAGCCGGTAGAAGCCACCTCCGGAGTCGACGAACTGCCACTGCTGGTTGGCGCCGTTGTTGCGCGTCCACTGGCTGATCCGGGCGCCGTCGTTGGTGGCCGAGGCGTACAGGTCCAACGCCTTGCCGCTGTTGCGGTTCACCAGGACGTACCAGGCGTTGGTGTCCACTGTCGCCGCCGCCGCTGGCGCCGCGTTGACCGCGACGAGTGTGCCGGCCGCCATCACCGCCGCTGCCGCCGCGGCCAACCCGGTCCGCCAGCGACGTCTCTGCCGAGAGGCGGGACGAGCCGCACCGATGGTCTTCATGAAGCACTCCTTCGATCGGGGTCACCCACGAGCAGAGGTCCGAGGGTGCCCGGCGGGCGTGCCGACCACGGTGGTGGCGTCAGCACGTGGGGGTGTGGTGCGGCGGGACGACGTCAATTCGAGGAGAGGGGTAGGTCGCGCTCGACGATGGGCGCCCGCCCGATGGGCGGGCCGCCATCCGCACCGACCAGACCCCTGATCAGCCGATTCGGACCAGTTGCCACTGCTGGTTGCTGCCGCCCCAGTCGGCGTACTGGACGACGTTGCCGCCGTCCGCCGTGGAGGAGCCCTGCACCTCGACGGCCTTGCCGCTGTTGCGGTTGATCAGACGCACGTAACCGTCAGCCGAGCTGGCGAGCCGGAACTGCTGGTTCGTGCCGTTGCCGTCGGCCCACTGCACGATCGCCGCCCCGTCGGCGGTGGAGAAGTTGTAGACGTCAAGCACCTTGCTGGAGCTGCGGGCCTTCAGCCGGTACCAACCGCTGCCCGAGTCCACGAACTGCCACTGCTGGTTGGTGCCGTTGTTCCGCGTCCACTGGCTGATCCGCGCTCCGTCGGTGGTCGCGTTGGCGTACACGTCCAACGCCTTGCCGCTGTTCCGGTTCAACAACACGTACCAGGCACTGGTGTCCACCCCGGAGCCCGGCGGGGGCGTGGTGGGCGGGGTCGAGCCGCCGTTGAGGGCGTCCAGGACGGCGGTGTAGGCGGCCTTCTTGTTGCCGTTGCAGTCGAACAGCAGCGCGTTGTCCGACCCACGCCACGAGTCGCAGTCGCGCACCCCCCAGGTGGTGATGCCGGTGCAGCGCGACACAGCCAGGCAGGCGCGGGTGACCGACCCGTAGATGTTGGCCTGGTTGCCGCCGGTCATCACGTCCAGCTCGGTGATCTGCACGTCCACACCGAGATCGGCGAACCGCTGCAGGTTGGCCTGGTAGTCACCGGCCAACGAGGTGCCCAGGTGCGACTGGAAACCCACGCAGTCGATCGGCACACCACGGGACCTGAAGTCCCGCACCATGTTGTAGATCCCGGTCGACTTCGCGTTGATCCCGTCGGTGTTGTAGTCGTTGTAACACAACTTCGCACCCGGATCCGCCGCCCGCGCCGCCCGGAACGCCGCCTCGATCCAGTCATTACCGGTCCGCTGCAAATTCGAGTCACGCCGACCACCGGAACCACCATCGGCGAACGCCTCGTTCACCACATCCCAGGCATAGATCTTGCCCCGGAAATGCGTCGCCACCTGCGTGACATGGTTGATCGCCGCGTTACGCAACGCGCTACCGGACATGCCCTGCGCCCAACCCGGCTGCTGCGCGTGCCACAACAGGGTGTGGCCCCGCACGCTCATGCCGTTGGCCTGCGCGTGACTGACCAGACGGTCACCACCGCTGTAGTTGAACTGGCCCTGCTGCGGCTCGGTGGCGTCCCACTTCATCTCGTTCTCAGGCACGACGCTGTTGAACTCACGGTTCAGGATCGTCGTGTACGCACTGGTGGACAACTTGCCGGTGGCCACCGCCGCGCCGAAGTAGCGGCCCTTCTCCGCCGCCGACGTCCCGAGGGTGGTGCCGGCGCTGGCCGCGCTGGTCAACGCCAGCGTCATACCGGCGGCGAGCGCGCCGGTGACCGCTATGGTCACCGCCGCTCGCAGGGCTCTCTTGTGTTTCATCCGGATTCCTTCTCTGTGGTGGCGCGGCGATGAGGGTGCGGCGCCGCGGATTCGTCCCACACCGGCGAGACCGTGACCAGCAAGAGCCCGGTCGCCGTCACGGCATCGGTGCGGGGTCCCGACCCGACGGCCCGCATGCCCTGGGCAGACGTCGAGCCACGAGGCACGGCAGCGGGTTCGCCCGGTGAACCACAGGTGCGTCGTCCTCAGATATCGACTGTGAGCGATAACATGCCGTTCGTCAAGTCGTCACAAACGGCCTCGGGGGCGGGCCGCCCGGGGCTCCCCCGGTGGTGCCGGGGCCGTGCCCGCACGGCCCCGGCACCACGCGTCACTGGAACGACGCGTCGTCGACGAGCAGGCTGTCGGTGCCCTCCGCCGTCTCGACGTAGAAGGCGGCGCTGGACAGCGTGCCGCTCCACGAGACGGTCGCCGTGCCGGTGAGCTGGGTCCAGCCGTTGGCGTTGACCCCCGCCGCGGGGGTCAGTTGGAGGTAGCTGGTGGTGCCGTTCGCGGTGAGCGACAGTGTCGCCTTCGCCGACGGCGTGCCGCTCTGCGCGCGTACCCAGACGCTCGTGGTATAGCTCTTGCCGTTGGTGAGCTTCGAGGTCACGTCCTGGCTGGGGCCGTTCCACGCCGCGGTGCGCCCGGTGATCGACAGCGACCCGCCGCCGCCGTGCGCGACGCTGGTGTTGCGGGAGAGCGTTCCGCTGCCGTGCAGACCCCAACCCGTCGTGCCGTTCTCCACGTCGCCGTTGCTGAGCACGTTGCCGCCGCTGCCGGTGCCGCCGCTGAACTGCCACCAGTTGATGTTGAACAGGTTGCCGCTGCCGCCGGCGAAGCGCAGGTACAGGTCATGGGTGCCGGTCGCACCGCTGACCGCGCAGGTGGTGGTGGTCCAGGTCTGCCAACCGCCGGTGCCGCCCACGGCGCACGTCCCGACGACCGGGCCGCTGGCGCTGTCGAGGCGCACCTCGATCCGGCCCCCGCTGGTGGCCGAGGCGACCCGGGCGCTGAAGGACGTCGCACCGGCACCGAACCCGACACCCTTGACCTTGATGTGGTCGCCGTTCTCGATCCAGCCGACGTTCATCCCGCCCTCGCTGGACACCTCGGTCTCGATACCCGAGCCCCAGGCGATCGTCTCGGCCTCCTGCCGCACGTACGGGTTCAGGGTGCCGCTCTGCGGCGCGCCGGTGCTGGTCATGTTGATCGTCGGGATCGTGCCGTTGGAGTTGTAGGTGAACTTCTCCACCGCGACCGACCGGGTGTAACCACTACCGCCGGGCAACGCTCCGTTGTGGTAGAAGAAGTACGACCCACCCTGGAAATCGATCACGCCGGCGTGGTTGGTGAAGCTCGCCCCCTGCCGCGGCATGATCGTGCCCCGGTACGTCCACGGGCCGGTCGGACCGGTGGCGGTCGAGTACGCGATGAACTCCGAGCAGCACTCCGCCGCGAACACGTTGTAGTACAACCCGTTGCGCTTGAACACCCACGGACCCTCCTCGTAGAGGGTGGGACGGCTCGCGTTGCCGTTACGGGTGCCGAAGCCCGCCGTGGTCAGCTGAATACGCGTCGCGCTGCCCGAATAGGAGATCATGTCCGCGTTCAACTTCACGTACCACAACCCGGGGTTGCCCCAGTAGAGGTAGGCCTGCCCGTCGTCGTCGATGAAGACCGTCGGGTCGATCTCGTTGTTGCCGACCAGGGGCCGGCCGATGGCGTCCCGGAACGGGCCGGTCGGGCTGTCGCCCACCGCCACCCCGATGACCATCTGCCCATTCGAGCGCTGGCGTACCGGCACGTACCAGTAGAACTTGCCGTTGCGGGCGATGACCTGGCCCGCCCACGCGTTGGCGTCCGCCCAGGAGAATGTCGCCAGGCTCAGCGGCGAGCCGTGGTCGGTCCAGTTGACCATGTCGGCCGACGACCAGACCCGCCATTCCTTCATCGTGAAATACGTCGAGCCGTCCTCGTCATGGCCGGTGTAGAGGTACACCCGGCCGTTGTGCACCAACGGCGCCGGGTCGGCGGTGTAGATGTGCTGGACGATCGGGTTGTCCGCCTTGGCGGGCGTGGCCGGCAGCAGCGCGAGGCCGCAGACGAGGCTGGCCAGCCAGGCGACGGCGCGCCGGGCCCGGCCGTTGGTCCGGGTTGTGGTTCTCTCGTTCACCTTCACGGTTGCTCCCACAGAGAGTGCGCGATGCGCGGGATCTGGGTCGATGAGCCACCGCTGCCGGACTGTTGATCGAGCGGGCGTCACGGGCCCACGCCGAGCACCACGACCGGCGGCCGTGTTAGCGCTAACAGATTGCGGTTGAGTCGTCCCCTCCCGTGTCTGACCTGGATTTTCGAGTGGTGCGAGATGCCCGTCGTAACCACTTCGCAGCATTGCGGTATTGACGTTGACATCCACGATTTACGATGCACCGTACTGAGCGGCAGGGCGGGCGTCAACGGCGGACCGAACGCCCGTCCCCGTCGATCTCGGTGACCCCCTGTCACCGCCCCAGGCCCCGGCGACACCGATCCGGAGCGTCCGCGATCCATCTCGGACGGCAGCGGCCGGGGTGTCGCGGCGCGACGCCGCCGGAAGAACCGCGGGAGAGCCCGGCGCGGCATCCGGGGGTTGCGGGCATGTTAACGACGAACTATGTTAGCGATCACATCGATGTGCCGCGATAGGCGTCTGGGGTGGGCACCCGGCGTCCACGCAGGCAGCTTTCCGCCACCACCAACCTCGACCCACGGCGCCCTTCCGTCGCCAGGAGCGGGGCGGCAGCTTCGTGGCTCCCGCCACCGACCTGACGGGGCACCACCTGGGAGCTGACCAGGCAACACCCGCACGCCATCTTCCGCACCACCCGTCACCGTCCCTTGGAGGTTCCCATGCCACCGCCGCTCAGCCGCCGCCATCTGCTCCAGGCCGCCGGCGCCACAGTGGTGCTCTCCGCTACCGGCGCCGCTGTCACCCCCGGCAGCGCGGGTGCGGCCGTCGTACCGCCAGCCCGGGCCGACATCGGGGTCTCGGCGTACGCGTTCGACCTCGGTCAGGTCCGGCTGACCTCCAGCCGCTGGATGGACAACCAGACCCGAACGCTCAACTACCTGCGGTTCGTCGACGTCGACCGGATGCTCTACAACTTCCGGGCCAACCACCGGCTGTCCACCAACGGCGCCGCCACCAACGGTGGCTGGGACGCGCCGAACTTCCCGTTCCGGACGCACATGCAGGGGCACTTCCTCACCGCGTGGGCGTACGCGTACGCGGTGCTGGGCGACACTACCTGCCGGGACAAGGCCAACTACATGGTGGCCGAGATGGCCAAGTGCCAGGCCAACAACTCCGCCGCCGGGTTCGGCGCGGGTTACCTGTCCGGCTTCCCGGAGTCCGACTTCACCGCCCTCGAGGCCCGGACGCTGTCCAACGGCAATGTGCCCTACTACTGCATCCACAAGACCCTCGCCGGGCTGCTCGACGTCTGGCGCTACATCGGGAACACCCAGGCCCGTACGGTCCTGCTGGCCCTCGCCGGCTGGGTCGACACCCGGACGAGCCGGCTGAGCTCCAGCCAGATGCAGTCGATGCTGGGCACCGAGTTCGGTGGCATGAACGACGTGCTCACCGACATCTACCAGCAGACCGGCGACAGCCGGTGGCTGACCACCGCCCAGCGCTTCGACCACGCCGCCGTGTTCAACCCGCTGGCCGCCAACTCCGACCAGCTCAACGGGCTGCACGCCAACACCCAGGTGCCCAAGTGGGTGGGCGCCGCCCGCGAGTACAAGGCCACCGGCACCACCCGCTACCGGGACATCGCCAGCAACGCGTGGAACATCACCGTCGGCGCGCACACGTACGTCATCGGCGGCAACAGCCAGGCCGAGCACTTCCGGGCGCCCAACGCGATCGCCGGCTACCTCAGCAACGACACCTGCGAGCAGTGCAACACCTACAACATGCTCAAGCTGACCCGGGAGCTGTGGCTGATCGACCCGAACCGGACCGACTACTTCGACTTCTACGAGCGCGCGCTGACCAACCACCTGATCGGTGGACAGAACCCGGCCGACAGCCACGGCCACATCACCTACTTCACCCCGCTGCGGCCGGGTGGCCGGCGGGGTGTGGGCCCGGCCTGGGGCGGCGGCACCTGGAGCACCGACTACAACTCGTTCTGGTGCTGTCAGGGCACCGGCCTGGAGATCAACACGAGGTTGATGGAGTCCATCTACTTCTACAACGGCACGACGCTGACCGTGAACCTGTTCACGCCGTCGGTGCTGACCTGGTCGCAGCGCGGCATCACGGTCACCCAGAGCACCAGCTACCCGGTCAGCGACACCACCACCCTGACCCTGTCCGGAACGATGAGCGGCTCGTGGAGCATCCGGGTGCGGATCCCGGCCTGGACCAGCGGCGCGACGATCGCCGTGAACGGCACGGTGCAGAACGTCGCCGCCACCCCGGGCAGCTACGCCACCGTCACCCGCAGCTGGGCCGCCGGGGACACCATCACCGTGCGGCTGCCGATGCAGGTCACGATGCGGGCCGCCAACGACAACAGCTCCGTGGCCGCCGTCACCTACGGCCCAACGGTGCTCGCCGGCAACTACGGCAACACCGCGCTGAGCGCCCTGCCGGCCCTGACCGTCAGCTCGATCACCCGGACCAGCACCAGTTCGCTCGCGTTCACCGCCAGCGCCAACGGGTCCACTGTGAACCTCGCCCCCTTCCAGGACGCGCACGGCTACAACTACACCGTCTACTGGAACACCGGCGGTGGCGGCAACACCGGCGGCAGCTACCGGCTGGTCAACGTCGGCACCGGGCTGGTCCTCGGCATCCAGAACATGTCCACCGCCGACGGTGGGCTGGCCGTGCAGTGGGGTGACACCGGCACCGCCGACCACAACTGGGTGATGGTGACCGACGGCAACGCGGTCCGGTTCCGCAACGTCAACAGCGGCAAGGTGCTGGGTGTGGAGAACATGTCCACCGCCGACAACGCCCGGGTCCTGCAGTGGGCGGACAACGGCACCGCAGACCACCGGTGGATCCTGGTGGACAACGGCGACGGGACCTACAAGATCCGCAACGTCAACAGCAACAAGCTGCTCGGCATCCTGAACGGGTCGACCGCCTACGGCGCGCAGGCCGTGCAGGATCCGGACAACGGCAGCGCGGACAACCGTTGGCGGCTGGTCCGCAACGCCTGACATCCACCCCGCTCGACGTCTCACCGGCGCGGCCGATCGACCGGCCGCGTCGGTGACGCCGGGCGGGTGGACGGCGGCGGTCGTACAGTGGAGAGGGTCCTGGCCCCCGTGAACCAGGCGGACGTGCCGGCTCGTGCCGCGCCTCCGCCCGGAAGGAGCACAGTGAACCGCCCCCTCCGCACCGCGCTCGGCGGCGCGCTGACCGCCGCCCTGCTGACCTCCCTCGCCGTCACGCCCGCACAGGCGCACCCCGCGGCGCGGCCACCGGCCGTCCTCGCCCTCCCCGACGGGTTCCAGCCCGAGGGCATCGCCACCGCCGGCCGGTACGCCTACTTCGGCTCCCGCGCCACCGGCGCCATCCACCGCGTCGACCTGGTCACCGGCCGGGGCACGACGATCGGCGCGGCCACCGGCACCCCGTCGCTCGGCCTCAAGGTCGACAGGCGCGGCCGGCTGTTCGTCGCCGGCGGCACGGCCGGCGACGCCCGGGTGCTCGACACCCGCACCGGCGACGTGCTGGCCCACTACCAGTTCGCCACCGCCCCGACGTTCGTCAACGACGTCGTGTTGACCCGCGACGCCGCGTACTTCACCGACTCGAACCGCCCCGTGCTCTACCGGCTGCCACTCGGTCGCGGCGGCACCCTCCCGCCCGCCGACGCGTTCAGCACGATCCCGCTGACCGGCGCGTACCAGCAGGTCGGCACCGGCGTGAACCTCAACGGCATCGTCACCACACCGGACGGCCGGGCCCTGATCGTCGTGCAGTCCACCACCGGCACGCTGTACCGGGTCGACCCGCGACCGGGGTGAGCACCCCGGTGGACGTGCCCGGTCACACCTTCACCAACGGCGACGGCCTCCTGCTGCTCGGCCGCACCCTCTACGTCGTGCAGAACCGCCTCAACCAGGTCGCTGTGGTGCGGCTGAACCACGCCGGCACCGCGGGCACGCTCACCAGCACCATCACCGACCCGAACTTCGACGTGCCCACCACCGTCGCCAAGGCCATGGGCCGGCTCTACCTGCCCAACGCCCGGTTCACCACGCCACCGACCCCGACCACCCCGTACACGGCCGTCGCGGTCCGCGCGCACTGAGCGACCGAGGGGGTACGCCCACCGCGCGTACCCCCTCGGCCACGCGCGGCACCGGCCGGCGATCGACCGCCGGTAAAGTCACCGACACCCCGGCGACGACTGTCGCCCCGTGCACCCGGAGTCCGCGTGGCCGTTGATCCGTACCGATTTCCGCGCCGCGCCCTGGCCGTCGTGTGTCTGATCGCCGCCGCCGGCCTGCCCGCCACACCGTCGATGACCGGCCCGCCCGGCGGCGACGGGTCGCGACCCACGGTCCTGCGGGTGCTCCAACTGAACCTCTGCAACAGCGGTCGGGCCGGCTGTTACACCGGCCGGGCGGTGACCACGGCCGCCGAGGTGGTCAGCGTCGAGGTGCCCGACCTGGTCACCCTCAACGAGATCTGCCAGGACGACGTGGCCGTTCTGCGCCGGGTGTTCGAGGCCGTCCACCCTGGTCGGACCGTCGTGTCCGCGTTCCGGGCCGCCCCCGACCGGCCCAGCGGCGACGACACCCGGTGCCGCAACGGCCAGCCGTACGGCGTCGGGCTGCTCACCCACCTGCGGACGCCGAACACCCGGCACACGGTGTACGGCGGAGTCCACCCGACGCAGGACCTGGCAGACCCGGAGGTACGCGCCTGGCTCTGCGTCAACGTCGAGGGCACAGTGCTCGCCTGCACGACGCACCTGGCGGCCACCGGCTACCGGGTCGCGCTCGCCCAGTGCGGCCACCTGCTCGACACGATCCTGCCGACGATCAGCCGACGCGCCGGGTACCAGCCCATCGTGCTGACCGGCGACCTCAACCTCCGCGCCGGCGGCGACCCGGACGTGCGGTCCTGCACCCCACCGGGCTACCAACGCGTCGACGACGGCCGGCTGCAACACCTGCTGGCCACCACCGACATCACGCTCTGTTGTCGCAGGTCGGTGCCCACCCGCGGGGCCACCGACACCCCGGGCTGCTGGCCACCCTCACCATCGACAGGAGCCGGCCCGGTCGCCCGTCGACCTGAACCTCCCCGCACACACGACCACGGCGGACCGGTCGCCCCGACGTCAGCGGGAGGTGTCCCGGCGGGACGGGAACGGGGTACCCGGCCGACCGAGCGTGGAGCGGGCCCGCAACCCGACCGGGTCCGGAGCGGGGGTGGACGGCTCGGCCGCCTGGTCCAGGACCCGCCGCCCGTCCAGGTACGCGGAG
The DNA here is from genome assembly GCF_016803395.1 of Micromonospora tarensis. Lineage (GTDB taxonomy): Bacteria > Actinomycetota > Actinomycetes > Mycobacteriales > Micromonosporaceae > Micromonospora > Micromonospora tarensis. The sequence goes on from NZ_JAEVHL010000008.1 coordinate 56,058, forward strand.
GCGGCCCGATCGTCGTCGGTCGGGCCGGCGAGCAGGGCGTAGAGCAGGCCGACCACCCCGAAGATGACCGCCAGCATGATCGGCACCAGCAGGGTGCTCACCCCGGCCCCGCTCACCTCCGCCGCCCGTTCGTGGCGGTGCACGGACAGGGCGCTCATGCCGGTGAAGTGCATCCCGTTCACGGCGACACCCATCACCAGGGCCGAGGCGAAGATGGCCAGCCCACGCCGGACGGTCATCGCGAGCCACAGCGCGACGGTCGCCGCCACGACGGCGATGACCACCGAGAGCACCACCCGGTCGGTGTCGTAGCCGAGGCTGCCGTTGAGGCGCATCGCGGCCATCCCGGTGTAGTGCATGGCGGCCACCCCGGCGCCGGTGAAGACGCCGCCGGCGATCAGTCGGACCGGATTCAGCCGACCGGTGCCCACGATGGCCAGGCCGATGCCGACCGCCACCACGGCGATGGCCGTGCTGGCCACGGTCAGCGGCACGTCGTAGCGGATCCGGGCGTTCTGCACGGCGAAGCCGAGCATCGCCATGAAGTGCATGGCCCAGATGGCGGTGCCACCCAGCGCCCAGGCCGACAGCAGGCCCCACCACGCCCGCTGGCCACTCGTGCGCGCGGTACGGATGCGTCCGGCACAGATCAGACCGAGGATCGACCCGAGCACGGACAGCGCGTAGCTCAGCGCGGGCGTGATCCACCCGTACTCAAAGTGATTGATTTCCGCCACGGCGGCTTTCTCCCCATTCGTTACCGGCGCGTCAACAAGACGCCCTGGCAATGATCAGGGGTGCCGTGATCAGGTGCGATAGCACCCCCGGGCTATCCGAGGGGTGCCGTCGCGGTGACCGTCAGCTGCGTCGATTCGCCAGCGGCCATCACTGAACGTAACGGTCAGGCCGAGGTGTGGTACGCCAGTACGCCCCGGTTGATCGCCGCGATCGCCTGTCGGGCGGTGGAGCGCAGCTCCGGTGCCGCGCCGCCGGAGTCGGCGAGCTGACCGAGCAGATCGACGACCTGGCGGGCCCACCGGACGAAGTCACCAGCGGGCATCTCACCGTCGATCTCGTGCCCGCTGCCGAGCACCTTGGCCAGCGCCTCACCCCGCGCCCACCGGTAGACCGGCCAGGCGAAACCGAGATCCGGCTCCCGGGTCGCGGTCAACCCCCGCGCCGCCTCGTCGGCCTCGATCTCCCCCCACAGCTTCAGCGTCTCGTCGACCGCGTCGGCGACCGGGCCGCGCGGCAGCGACGCCCGCTCGTCGACGTCGCGGCGCGCCTCGAACACCACCACCGACACCGCGGCGGCCAACTCGGCCGGGGACAGCCCGTTCCACACCCCCCGGCGCAGACACTCGGCGACCAGCAGATCCGCCTCGGTCCAGATCCGACCGAGCATCCGACCGGCGTCGGTGACCGCGCCGTCGCGGGCCAGGTAGCCGCGCTCGGTCAGCAGCGCCACGATCCGGTCGAACGTGCGGGCGAGCGACCCGGTCCGCCCGCTGACCCGCTGGCGCAGCTCCTCCGTGTCGCGCTCCAACCGCCGACGCCGCTCCGCCCAGCGGGCGTGCTCCTCCCGCTCCGGGCAGGCGTGGCAGGGGTGACGGCGCAGCTCGGTGCGGAGCTGGGTGATCTGGTGGTCCTCGCCGCTCACCTGCCGGGAACGGCCACCGCGCCGCCCGCCGTGCCGGTCCAGACCGGTGCCGCTGACCTCCGCGGCGAGATCCCGCCGGGCGGCCGGTGACCGGTGGTTGAAGTGCTTGGGCACCCGGATCCGGGCCAGCACCTCCGCCGGAGTGGTGAAGTCGCCGGGGCTGACCCGCCCGGCCCAGCGATCCTGGGTGAGCACCAGCGGTCGGGGTTCACCGAACCCACCGGTCGCCGGGTCCAGCACGACGGCCAACCCGGCCCGCCGGCCCGACGGCACCCGGATGACGTCGCCGACCCGCAACCGCTCCAGCGACTCCACCGCGGCGGCCTTGCGCTGGGTCTGCCCCTGCCGGGCGATGGCCTTCTCCCGGTCGGCGATCGCCACCCGCAGTGCGAAGTACTCGTCGAAGTCACCGTGGTGGCAGGCGGCGTCCGCGCCGTACGCCTCGATGGTCTCGGTGTTGCGCTGCACCTGCCGGGCCAGACCGACCACCGACCGGTCCGCCTGGAACTGGGCGAACGACGACTCCAGCAACGCCCGGGCCGGCTCCGCGCCGACCGTGCCGACCAGGTTCACCGCCATGTTGTACGAGGGTCGGAAGCTGGAGCGCAGCGGGTAGGTGCGGGTGGAGGCGAGCCCGGCCACGTGCCGGGGGTCGGTCTCCGGGGACCACACCACGACCGCGTGCCCCTCCACGTCGATGCCCCGGCGGCCGGCCCGTCCGGTGAGCTGCGTGTACTCCCCCGGGGTCAGGTCGACGTGCGCCTCGCCGTTGTACTTGACGAGGCGTTCCAGCACCACGCAGCGGGCCGGCATGTTGATGCCCAGCGCCAGGGTCTCGGTGGCGAAGACCGCCTTGACCAGGCCGCGGACGAAGAGTTCCTCGACGACCTCCTTGAACACCGGCAGCATGCCGGCGTGGTGCGCGGCCAGGCCCCGCTCCAGGCCGTCCAGCCACTCCCAGTACCCGAGGACCGACAGGTCCTCGCCGGGAATGGCGGTCACCCTGGACTCGACGACCCGCCGGATCTCCGCCCGCTCCTCGGGCGAGGTGAGTCGCAGCCCGGCGGCGAGACACTGCTGCACCGCGGCGGCGCACCCGGCCCGGCTGAAGATGAACAGGATCGCCGGCAGCAGCCCCTCCCGGTCCAGCCGGTCGACGATGTCCGGGCGCAGCGGGCCACGCCAGCGTGGGCCACGTCGGCCAGCACCGGGCCCCGCGCTGCGGCCCTCACCCAGCTCCAGCCGCCGCGCGGTCTCCCGGGTGTAGCGCAGCAGCTCCGGATGCACGTCGTGCTTGCGGGCCGCGTCGGCGTCGTGGAACAGGTCGAACATCCGCTTGCCGACCAGCATGTGCTGCCACAACGGCACCGGACGGTGCTCGCTGACCACCACGGCGGTCTCACCGCGTACGGTGACCAGCCAGTCGGCGAACTCCTCGGCGTTGGAGACGGTCGCGGACAGCGAGATCAGGGTGACCGAGGCGGGCAGGTGGATGATCACCTCTTCCCACACCCCACCGCGGAACCGGTCGGCGAGGTAGTGCACCTCGTCCATCACCACGTAGGCCAGCCCCTGGAGGGTGCTGGAGCCCGCGTAGAGCATGTTGCGCAGCACCTCGGTGGTCATCACCACCACCGGCGCGTCGCCGTTGATCGCGTTGTCGCCCGTCAGCAGGCCGACCTGGTCGGCCCCGTAGCGGGCGACCAGGTCGTGGTACTTCTGGTTGGACAACGCCTTGATCGGAGTGGTGTAGAAGCACTTGCGCCGGGCCGGTCGGGTCGACGCGTCGGCGGCGGGTGCCGGGTCGTCGGGCCGCCCGCGCAACGCCAGGTGTACGGCGAACTCCCCGACCACCGTCTTACCGGCGCCGGTGGGAGCGCAGACCAGGACGCCGCTGCCCCGCTCCAACGACTGGCACGCCTCCCGCTGGAAGTCGTCGAGGTCGAACCCCAGATCGAGGGCGAACTCGTCCAGCGCCGGAAACTCGGAGGCCTGTGCGGCCCGGCGGCGCGCCGCTGCGTACCGCTCGGCGGGGCTCGACATGGCACCAAGATTAGTGCGTGCGGGGCGGCGTCACCCCACAAGGCCGTCCGGAGGGGCCGTCGGGGGCGGTCGGTAGGGTGCACGGCGTGCCGGACCATGCCGAACCGCCCAAGACCAGTCCGCCGGGCAGCACCGACCGCCGGGCGTCCCGACGCCCGGTGAAGGCGGTGCTCTTCGACTTCCACGGCACGCTGGCACAGGTGGAGGAGCCCCGGCAGTGGGTGCGCGAGGCCGCGGCCGCCTGCGGGGTCACCCTGGACCAGGTCCGGGCCACCGCGCTGGCCGACCGGCTGCTGACCGCCGGGCGCGCCGGTGGCCCACTGCCGGCGCGGGTGCCACCCCGACTGGCCGAGCTGTGGGCCGACCGGGACCTCTACCAACACGCCCACCGGGGCGCGTACACCGGGCTGGCCGAGACCGTCGACGCGGGCATCGAGGGCTTCGCCGACGCGCTCTACGAGCGGCTGCTGAGCGCCGAGGGCTGGCTACCGTACGCGGACACCGCCGCCACGCTGCGCGCGTTGCGCGACGCCGGGATGCCGGTCGCGGTGGTCAGCAACATCGGCTTCGACCTGCGGCCGCACTTCGACACGTGGGGCTTCACCGACCTGGTCGACGCGTTCGTGCTCTCCTACGAAGTCGGGCGCTGCAAGCCCGACCCGGCGATCTTCTGGCGCGCCTGCGGCATGCTCGGCGTCGACCCCGAGCAGACACTGATGGTCGGCGACACGCCGGCGGACGCGGGCGCGGTGGCCGCCGGCTGCTCGGTGCTGTGCTCCCGGCAGCGACCCGGGCCGGGAGAACGGCCTGGGCGCGGTGCTCGATCTCGCCCTGCCCGGCTGACCCGCACTCCGCCCGCCGCGTAGGCCGGCGGCGACGGGCGGCGGGCAGCGCGACCGTCACCCACCTCAACCCATCCAGATCTTGGACAGTTTCCGTCAGGAGCTAACGGAAACTGTCCAAGATCTCACCAGGTTGCGGTACGTCGGCGGCGCGGCCGGCGAGGTCAGGACCTCAAGGCCAACGGACCAGCGGACCCCACGCCACTACGTGACCGATCAGCCAACCAGCGAACCCATCGCGCGGCACCGCCGACCACGTCCGCACGGCACCGGCCGACCAGACACCGGGTGCCAGCGACCGACCCGGAACCGGCGCTGCCGACCTACGGCATCAATCGTCGGCGCCGTCAGTCGCCACACCACGAACCCTTTCACCGCCAAGATCGCGCAAGATCCTGGTTGTAGTGGCCTTCGGCGCGGTCCGAGACCACTGGAACAACGATCGAGCACGATCTTGGCGGCGACGTCAGCGAGCCCGCCGGGCTCGGCAAGGCGGAACCGTGGGGCCGCCGGGTGGTGGCGGCGGATCCGCTACGGGCGTGCGCGGGGTCACGGGGTGGGTACCGCCTCGGCCGGGCCGCCGCGCAGCGCCTACCGTCCTGCGCGTGACGGAAACTCTGCAGCCCACGCCACAGCCGGTCCGGACGCGACCGCCCGGCGCGGTGGCGTCGCCGCCGTGGGGCTGGTGCTCGGCGGGGCCCTGTCGGTGCAGTTCGGCTCCGCCGTGGCCGCGCTGCTCTTCCCGCGTACCGGAGTGGCCGGCGCGGTGACCCTGCGACTGACCATCTCGGCGGCGCTGCTGCTCGTCGTGTGCCGGCCCCGGCTGCGCGGGCACGACCGCTCGGCCTGGCTCGCGGCGGGCGCGTTCGGGTTGGCGCTGGCCGGCATGAACTCGCTGTTCTACCAGGCCATCGAACGCATCCCACTGGGCCCGGCGGTGACCCTGGAGGTGCTCGGCCCCCTCGCGTTGTCGGTGTTCAGCGCCCGTCGACCGGCCAGCTGGGGTTGGGCGGGGCTGGCCCTGGCCGGAGTGGTCCTACTCGGGCAGGGGGGCTTCGACCGGCTGAACCCGGCCGGGGTGGCCTTCGCCTTCGGCGCCGGAGCCATGTGGGCCGCGTACATCGTGCTGAGCGCCCGGGTCGGCGACCGCTTCCCGGGCGTGGATGGTCTGGCCCTGGCCCTGACCCTCGCCGCGCTGGTCACCCTGCCGCTGGGCATCCTCGACGGCGGCGCGGCGCTGCTCGACCCGTCGGTGCTGACGCTCGGGGCCGCCCTGGCGGTGCTCGCCTCCGGGCTGCCCTACACGCTGGAGCTGCTGGCGCTGCGGCGGATCCCCACCGCCACCTTCGCGGTGCTGATGAGTCTCGGCCCGGCCGTCGCCACGCTCGCCGGTTGGCTGGTGCTCCGGCAGGCGCTGACCCTGCTGGAGTGCGCCGCCATCGTGCTGGTCATCGCGGCCAGCATCGGCGCGGTGCGGGTCAACGTAGCAGCCGCACGGCGCCCGGAACGGCGCTGATCGTCACCGGCAGGTCCAGGGAGCGTTCCCCGTCGGCGTACGTGGTGATGCCCTCGGCGGCCAGCTCCACGGTGCGGGCCCGGAAGCTGCGCACCAGCGGATGGTCGACGTGGGTGCCCTGGTAGATGCGCGGCTTCACCCGGATCAGGGTCCGCCGGTCGACCCGACCCGCCACCACCACGTCCAGCAGCCCGTCGGTCGGGTCGGCGTCGGGGCAGATCCGCATCCCGCCGCCGTAGCTGGGGCAGTTGCCCACCGCCACCAGCACCGCGTCCAGCTCGTGCGGCACCCCGTCCAGGCGCAGCGTGTAGCGGCGGGGCCGCAGCCGGGCCAACTCGACCAGGATGGCCAGGTCGTACCGGCGCTGACCGCGCGGCCAGCGCATCCGGTTGGCCCGCTCGTTGACGATCGCGTCGAACCCGGCCGCGAGGACCGCCCCGTACCAGCGCTCGGTGCCGTCGGTACGGGTCATCCGGGCCAGGTCGACGGCGCTGCTCCGGCCGGCGCGCAGCGCCCCGGCGATCACCGCCACCGCCGTGAGGGGGTTGGCCGGGAAGTCGGTGTCGAGGGCGAAGTCGTTGCCGGTGCCGGCGGGGACCGGGCCGAACGGCACGTCGGTGCCGGCGACCGCCTGTAGCGCCCGGTGCACCGTGCCGTCTCCACCGACGGCCACCAGCGCGCCCGCGCCATCGGCCACCGCCCCACGGCACGCCGCCTCCGCCTCGGCGGGACTGGACGCCGGCAACAGCCGGATCGGTCGATCGGCGGCGGCCAACCCGTCCAGCAGCCGGGGCAGCAGCGCCCGGTGCCGACCCCGAGCAGCGGTCGGGTTGGCGAGCACGGCGACCGGGCCGGGCCGGTGGTCGTCTGCGGTCACGGGCAGCACCGTACCGGTCGGACACCCCCCGTTCACCAGGGGCAGGCGCGGTCACTTTCAGTCCCGTGGTCGGCGCGGCCGGTGAGGCCCGGACAGGCCGACGCCGCCCCCGGGAACCGGGGGCGGCGTCGGCAGGAGGAACAGTGCGCGCCGGTCAGGTCATGTCGTCGTAGCGTCGCTCGATCGGCGCCGGTGGAGCGATCGGATCGGGTACGCCGATCGGCGTGCTCGCGTCGACCCGCTGCCCCGCCACGACCGGGTCCGCGTCGAACTCCAACGGCGACACCTCGTCGTCGTCGATGCCGGCGTAGATCTCCTTGCCCCGGCCCCGCCGCTTGTCGTTGAGGAACGCGATGCCCACCGCGCCGAAGTAGAGCGCGGACAGACAGATCGCCAACGCGGTCATCCCGAACGGGTCCGGGGTGGGTGTCACCACGGCGGAGAACGCGAAGAACACGAAGATCGCCACGCGCCACCAGCTGAGCAGCCGCTTCGCGCTGGCGATGCCCACGAAGTTGAGCATCAGCACCAGCAGCGGGAACTCGAACGCCACCCCGAACAGCAGGATCAGGTTGGTGACGAAGGAGATGTACTTGGTGATCTCCAGGGTCGTGCTGATCTCGCTGTCCGAGATGCTGAGCAGGAACTCCAGGCCCTTGGCCGTCACGAAGTACGCCAGCACCGCGCCGGCCGCGAACAGCGGCGCGGCCAGGGCGGTGAAGAAGTACGCGTAACGCCGCTCGTGCCGGTGCAGGCCGGGCGCGATGAACGCCCAGAGCTGGTAGAGCCACACCGGCGCGGCCACGATCAACCCGACCCAGAGCGCGACCTTCAGGTTGAGCAGGAACAGGTCGGCCGGGCCGAGCTGGACGAACTCACACTTGCCCTCGACATACCTGGCCTGCGGCAGGTCGCAGTAGGGCTGCTGGAGCAGGTGCAGCACCGGCTCGGCCAACCAGATGCCGAAGCCGAAGCCGACCAGGATCGCCACGGAGGCGCGGAACAGACGGTTGCGCAGCTCGCGGACGTGCTCGATGAGCGTCATCGAACCGTCGGCGGCCCGCTCGAAGGTGCTCGGGCCGCGCTTGCGTAGTGCGAAGGCCACGGTGGTGGGGCCCTTCGGTCAGTTGTCGCGGACGCGGTGCACCGGGTCGACGACCGGCTGCTGCGTCGGCGCCTGCTGGTACGGGGCCTGCTGCGGCGCCTGCTGGCCGGTGTGCGGCGGCAGCGGCTGGTAGCCGGCCTGCGCGTCGGCCTTCTCGGCGAGGTCGCGGTCGTCGTCCTGCAGGCTCTTGGTCTCGGCCTTGATGATCCGCAGCGACCGACCCAGCGAGCGGGCCGCGTCGGGGAGCCGCTTCGCACCGAAGAGCAGGATCAGCACAACCACGAGTACAGCGATGTGCCACGGCTTGAGGGCACCCATGAGAAGCTCCAGTCGCTCTGTGTCCGAGGGGTGGTACGCAGCCCATCGTACGTGCGGATCGGCCGCCCGCCATCCGCTGGGTGGTGGTGGTCTGGCCCGGAGGGTGAAGTCTTGACCAACCCGCGATGATCCGTCAACCACCGTCAGGTTCGGGCACGATCAGCCGCGCTTGGCCTTGATCACCGCGAGCCGCCGCTGGGTGGTGTCGAGTTGACGTTGGAGCCCCTCGGCGCGCTGCTGCAACGCCTCGGCGGTCTCGCGCAGCGCCTCGGCCTCGGTGGCCCGCCGCTGCAACGCCACGGCGGCCCGACCCAGCCGGGGCAGCCGGGCCAGCACCGGGCGCACGGCCAGGGCGAGCGCCACGGAGCGGGAGCAGCACCACCGCGAGCACGATCCAGATCAGCACGGCGGTCAGCCTACTGGGTGCGACAGGCGACCGCCCGGATCACCCGACGGCGCGTTCCCCGGGTCGACCTCGGGCAGCCGGGGCGTGGCCGCGGGCACGGCGTACGCGTCCAGGGCGGCGGCGGCCGTCGCCCGCACCTGCTCGGCCAACTCCACCGGGGCGACCACTGTGACGTCCGGGCCGAGGCCGAGCACGAACCGGCGGGCCCAGCCCAGGTCGGTCACCCGCAGCGAGACCAGCCACTGGTCGCCGTCGCCGGCCTCGACCCGCTCACACGGATAATATTCGGTGATCCACCGTTCGCTTCGACCGATCCGCAACGTGATCAGCGGCAGGTCGGCCGAGGGGCGGAACACACCCTCGGTGAGGTCGTGCGGGACGGCCTGCGGCGGGACCGTGGCCGGCTCGGCCAACTCGGTGACCGCGTCGATCCGGTCAGCCCGGAAGAGCCGAACCGCCTCCGCCCGCCGACACCACGCCTCCACGTACGCCCGGCCGCCGACCATCAACATCCGCAGCGGGTCGATGACCCGCTCGGTGGTCTCGTCCCGTGCGGCCGTGTAGTAGGTGATCCGCAGCGCCTTCCCACCCTCCACGGCGGCCCGTAGCGCCTCCACCCGCGGGGTGTCCCCGGGCAGCCGGACCGCCACCGGGGCGCCCACCAGGTCACCCGCGTCCTCGATCTTCGCGAGCGCCCGTTCGACGGCCTCCCGGTTGGCGACCCCGGGCGTCTCGGCGAGCATCCGCAGCGCCACCACCAGCGCGAGCGCCTCGTCGGGGGTGAGCCGCAGCGGCCGGTCGATGCCGGCGTCGTAGGTGATGGTCACCCGATCACCGTCGAACGCCATGTCGATCAGATCGCCGGGACCGTAGCCGGGCAGCCCGCACACCCAGAGCAACTCCAGGTCCTCGCGGAGCTGGCGCTCGGTGATGCCGAGGTCACCGGCCGCCTCGGCGATCTCGATGCCGGGCCGGGCCAGTAGGTAGGGCACCAGGTTGAGCAGTCGGGCCAGCCGGTCGGCGGACGCGCGGGAGCCGCCGCGGGCGGCCGGGCGGGTCACCGGGCACCCCCGGTGCCGGCCAGCTCGTCGTGTCGGACGGCGATCTCCTTGAGTCGTTGGATGACCGCCTCGCGAACCTCGGGCGGGTCGAGCACCCGCACGTCCGGGCCGTAGCCGACCAGGTAGCCGGCCAGCCCGTCCGGGTCCGCGTACGGCAGGATCAGCCGGTCGCCGTCCGGCCCGGCGGTCACCTCGACGGCCCAGCGGCGCAGCCCGGCGGCGCGCCCCGACGCGGCCAGCACGGTGGCCCGGCCGGTGCGTTCCACCGGCCCGGACCAGCGGGCCACGTGGCTGATCAGGTCGACGTTGGCCGGTGGCTCGTACGCCCCGGCGGCGCCGGTCACCCGGACCGCGCCGACGACCCGGGACAGCCGGAAGCAGCGGGTGGCCTGCCGGTCCTGGTCGTGGCCGACCACATACCACCGGCCCCGCCAGCAGACCACGCCCCAGGGTTGCAGGCGCCGCCGGCTGGGCGCGTCACGGTCGGGAACGCGGTAGTCGAACCCGACCTCGCGGCGGTCCCGGGCGGCGGCGGTCAGCGGCGCGAAGGCCGGATCGACGGTGACCATCGGCTCCAGGCCGAGGGTCGCCTGCGGGTCCACGTCGACCCCGGCGGCCCGCAGCTTGGCCAGCCCGGACGACGCGGCGGCGGCCAGCCCGGCGTGCTGCCACAGCCGGGCGGCGATGCCGACGGCGGCGGCCTCGTCCGGTTCGAGGAGGATGTCGGGCAACGCGTACTCGCGGTGCGCGATCCGGTAACCGGGCTCGGCGTCGAAGGCGCTCGCCGTGCCGGTCTCCAGTGGCACACCCAACTCGCGCAGCTCGGCCTTGTCCCGCTCGAACTTGCGCTGGAACGCCTCGTGGTCGCGCGCGTCGTCGGGGTCGTGCTCGTAGCCGGGCACGGTCGCGGCGATCTGCGCGGCGGTCAGGAACCGTCGCGTGGACAGCAGGCAGATCACCAGGTTGACCAGGCGTTCGGTGCGGGTCCGCGACACCCGGTAGACGCTAGCAGCCGACCCGCCCACGCCGTGCACCCACACGGGCGTGCCGCACACTTGTTCGGATCGGTGCTGTCACGGCCACTCGTCCGGCGGTCCGCGGCCACCGGTCCTAGGCTGACTCCCATGTCGCAAGCCGAGGTCAGGCCCGAGCGCGAGAGCGTCGGCACCGTGGTCGTCGCCGGTGCCGCCAACCTCGCCATCGCGGTGGCCAAGCTGGTCGCCGGGCTGCTCTCCGGGTCGGCCGCGATGCTCTCCGAGGCGGCCCACTCGGTCGCCGACACCACCACCGAGGTGCTGCTCTTCCAGGCACTACGCCGTGGCGCCCGCCCCGCCGACCGGCGGCACCCCTTCGGGTACGGCAAGGAGAGCTACGTCTGGGCGTTCTTCGCGGCGATGTTCACCTTCGTCGCTGGCGCCGGCTTCGCCGTCACCCACGGCGTCACCACGATCCTGGTGCACGAGCACAGCGGCGACTACCTGCTCTCGTACATCGTGCTCGCTGTGTCGTTCGTCATCGAGTCGATCTCGCTGGCCCGGGCCGTGCGCCAGGTCCGCCGGGAGTCCCGGCGCTGGCAGACCACGCCTCGCCGGTTCCTGCGCCTGACCGCCGACACCACCGTCAAGGCGGTCTTCCTGGAGGACAGCGCCGCCCTGATCGGCCTGGTGCTGGCCGGCCTCGGCGTCGGCCTGTCGCACGCCACCGGCGACGAGGTGTGGGACGGCGTCGCGTCGATCCTGATCGGGTTGCTGCTGCTGACGGTCGCCGGGATCCTCGCCGGCAACAACCTGTCGCTGCTGGTCGGCCGGGCCGTCCCGGAACGGCTGCGCCGCGAGATCGAGCGGGAGCTGGCCGGGCTGCCCGAGGTGGAACGCATCGACACCCTGCTGACCATGCAGCTCGGGCCGGACGACATCCTGGTCGCCGCGAAGGTCGACTTCCGCGACGAGGCCACCGGCGCGCAGATCGAGGCCACCGCCGACGAGGCCGAACGGCGGCTCACCGGCCGGTACCCGGAGATCCGCTTCGTCTTCCTCGACCCCACCCGCTCGTTGCCGGGGGCCGACGGCAGCGCCCGGGACACCCAGGCCAGCCCGACGCCGGACGCCGGCGGACTCGACCCGACCTGAGCCCCGCCACGCCGCACCCGGGCGCGGGCCGTCGGGCCCGCGCGGCTAGCGTGCCCGTCATGGTGCGATGGCGTACGGGAACGGTGGCGACGCTGCGACGGCAGTGGACCGGGGCGGTGGAGCTGGACGTCGACCTGCCCGACGGCACGCGGATGCGGGCGCTCGCCTACCCGGAGCTGGTCGGCACGCCCGAGCCCGGCGACCGGGTGCTGCTCAACGCCGGTGCGCTGCTGATGGGGTTGGGCACCGGCGGGTACGCCCTGGTGGTGGCCGTGCCGGACCGGTTGCCGCCGGACCCGCCGGAGGTCACCGACACCCGCGACGCCGGTCACCTGGTGAAGGCCCGCTACACCCCGTTGCAGCCGATCCTGCTCGGCGTCGACGAGGAGGCGTCCCCGCACCGCGAGGTGCTGGCCGACGCGGACGACCTGGCCGCCATGCCGGTGGTCACCGCCGACCTGCACTCGGCGCTGCCGGCGATCCTGGCCGGCATCCGGGCCGACGCGCCGCGGGCGCGGGTGGCGTACCTGCTCACCGATGGTGGGGCGCTGCCCGCCTGGTTCTCCCGGACCCTCGCCGGGCTGCGCGCCGAGCTGGCCGGCACGATCACCGTCGGGCAGGCCTTCGGCGGTGACCTGGAGGCCACCACCCTGCACGGCGGTCTGCTCGCCGCCCGCCACGTGCTCGACGCCGACGTGGCCATCGTGGCCCAGGGACCCGGCAACCTGGGCACCGGCACCCGGTGGGGTTTCTCCGGCGTCGCCGTCGGTGAGGCGGTCAACGCGATCGCCACGCTGGGCGGCCGGCCGGTCGGCTCGCTGCGCATCTCCGCCGCCGACCCGCGCCCACGGCACCGGGGCGTGTCCCACCACAGCCTCACCGCGTACGGCCGGGTGGCGCTCGCCCCGGCGGAGCTGGTGGTGCCCGACGACCTGGAGCCGGCCCTCGCCGACGAGGTGGACGCGGCGCTGGCCCCGCTGACCGCCCGGCACCGGATCGTCCGGGTGCCCACCGGCGGTCTCGACGCCGCGCTGCGCGCCAGCGCGGTGCCGCTGTCCACCATGGGCCGTGGCCTCGACGCCGACCACGCCTACTTCCTGGCGGCGGCCGCCGCGGGCCGGCACGCGGTCAGTCTGCTGGCGGGCGCGAGCTGATCAGGCCAGGAAGATCAGGGCGAGCCAGCCGCCCACGATGAGCGCCAAGGCCAGGGCCAGCACCCACGTCGGTACGGTGTATTCACCGCGCCGGTTACGGTCGATCTCGGCGCGGATCTTCTCCCGCCGGCGTTCGACCCAGTTCTGCCGCTCGGTGCCGCGCTCGGCGGGGTCGGAAGGTCCAGAAGTCGTCATGGCGGGCTCAGCCTACCGGTCCGCCCGACCCCGGCGACGACGACCGCCGCCGGGGTCGGGGCGACCCGATCACATGCTGGCGATCAGCCGTTCCACCCGCTCGTCGTAGGCCCGGAACGGGTCCTTGCAGAGCACGGTGCGTTGCGCCTGGTCGTTGAGCTTGAGGTGCACCCAGTCGACGGTGAAGTCCCGCCGCTTCTCCTGGGCGTGCCGGATGAACTCGCCGCGCAGCCGGGCCCGGGTGGTCTGCGGCGGGGTCTCCTTGGCCTCGAAGATCTCCGGGTCGGTGGCGACCCGGTCGACGTCGCCACGGCGCTCCAGCAGCCCGTAGAGACCGCGGCCACGGCGCACGTCGTGGTAGGCCAGGTCCATCTGCGCCACCCGGGGGTGCGACAACGGCAGGTCGTGCTTGCGCTGGTAGCGCTCGATCAGCCGCAGCTTGCTGACCCAGTCGATCTCGCGGGCGACCGGCTCCAGGTCGCCGGTCTCCACCGCGTTGAGCACCCGGCCCCACAGCTCGACGACCCGCTTGGCGGCCTGGTCACCGCCGCGTCGCTCGACGAACTCGGTGGCCTTGGCGAGGTACTCCTGCTGGATGTCCAGCGCGCTCACCTCCTTGCCGGAGGCCAACCGCACCTTGCGCCGGCCGGTGATGTCGTGCGACACCTCCCGGATCGCCCGGATCGGGTTCTCCAGCGACAGGTCGCGCATCACCACCCCGGCCTCGATCATCCGCAGCACGATGTCGGCGGTGCCGACCTTGAGCAGCGTGGTGACCTCGTTCATGTTGGAGTCACCGACGATCACGTGCAGCCGCCGGTAACGCTCGGCGTCGGCGTGCGGTTCGTCGCGGGTGTTGATGATCGGGCGACTGCGGGTGGTCGCCGAGGAGACGCCCTCCCAGATGTGCTCGGCCCGCTGCGAGAGGCAGTAGACCGCGCCGCGCGGGGTCTGCAGCACCTTGCCTGCCCCGCAGATCAACTGCCGGGTGACCAGGAACGGGATGAGCACGTCGGCGAGCCGGCCGAACTCGCCGTGCCGGGAGACCAGGTAGTTCTCGTGGCAGCCGTACGAGTTGCCGGCCGAGTCGGTGTTGTTCTTGAACAGGTAGATCTCACCCGCGATGCCCTCGTCGTGCAGCCGCTTCTCGGCGTCGACGAGCAGGCCCTCCAGGATCCGCTCGCCGGCCCGGTCGTGGGCGACGAGATCGGTCACCGAGTCGCACTCCGGTGTCGCGTACTCCGGATGCGACCCGACGTCCAGGTAGAGCCGGGCTCCATTGCGCAGGAAGACGTTGCTCGACCGCCCCCAGGACACCACGCGACGGAACAGATACCGCGCGACCTCGTCCGGGGACAGCCGCCGCTGCCCGCGATAGGTGCAGGTGACGCCGTACTCGGTCTCGAGGCCGAAGATTCGCCGCTCCATGGTGTGACATTAGCCGCCCGAAGGGTCGGTTCGTCACTGTCGGAGCACAGGTCGTGCTCCGAGCGCGGTCACATAACGGTTGAGTGCGACATTCCGTCCGGGCCGAGGCTCGCCACGAACCGCCGGCAGGCGTCGTACTCCGGCAGCAGACCCCGCTCGCGGGCCTGCGCCAGGGTCGGCGCCGCGTCGTCGCGGGCGGACAGCAGCGGGACGTCGGCGGGCCACTCGATGCCCAACTCGTCGTCCAGCGGGTGCACCGCGTGCTCCCCCGTCGGGTTGTAGGTGGCCGAGCAGAGATAGCTCAACGTGGCGTCGTCGGTCAACGCGCAGAACCCGTGTCCCAGGCCCTCGCTGAGGTAGACGGCCCGTCGGTCGGTGTCGTCCAGCCGGACGCCCTCCCAACGGCCGAAGGTCGGCGAGCCCACCCGCAGGTCCACGATCACGTCGAGGACCGCGCCGCGCACACAGGTGACGTACTTGGCCTGCCCGGGCGGGACGTCGGCGAAGTGCACCCCGCGCACCACACCCCGGGCGGAGACCGACAGGTTCGCCTGGGCCAGCCGCAACGGATGCCCCACCGCCTCGGCGAGCCTGTCGAAGCGGTACCACTCCATGAACATGCCGCGCGGGTCGCCGTGCTGCTGGGGGGTGATCTCCCAGGCGCCCTCGATGCTCAACTCCCGGATCTTCACCAGGCCGCCCCGTCGCCGGTCTCGGTCAGCAGACCGAGCAGGTAGTCGCCGTAGCCGCTCTTGGTCAGCGGCTCGGCGAGCGCGCGCAGCTGCGCGTCGTCGATCAGGCCGGCCCGCCAGGCGACCTCCTCGACACAGCCGATCTTCAGACCCTGCCGCTCCTCGACCACCCTGACGAACTCGGCGGCCTGCATCATCGAGGTGAACGTGCCGGTGTCCAGCCAGGCGGTGCCCCGGTCCAGCACGGTCACCGACAGCTCCCCGGTCTCCCGGTACACCTCGTTGACCGCCGTGATCTCCAGCTCGCCGCGGGCGCTCGGGGTGAGCTTGCGGGCGATGTCCACCACCCGGTTGTCGTAGAAGTACAGGCCGGGCACCGCGTAGCGGGACTTCGGCCGGGCCGGCTTCTCCTCGATCGACAACACCCGACCGTCGGCGTCGAAGTCGACCACGCCGTACTCCTGCGGGTTGGCCACCTGGTAGGCGAAGACCCGGCCACCGACCAGGTCACCGTGCTCGGCGAGCTGCCGGCCCAGACCCACACCGTGGAAGATGTTGTCGCCGAGGACCAGCGCCACCGACTCGGTGCCGATAAAGTCCGCGCCGAGGATGAACGCCTGCGCGATGCCCTCCGGGCGCTCCTGGGCGACGTACTCCAGCCGCAGCCCGAACTGGCTGCCGTCGCCGAGCAGCCGACGGAACTGGTCCTGGTCGTCCGGAGTCGTGATCACCAGGATCTCCCGGACCCCGGACATCACCAGGGTGGAGAGCGGGTAGTAGATCATCGGCTTGTCGAAGACCGGCATCAGCTGCTTCGAGACCGCCCGGGTGATCGGCCAGAGCCGGGACCCGGTGCCGCCGGCAAGTAGGATTCCACGCACCGGGGAAGCCTAGCGGCACGTACGCCGGGTCGCGTGCCGGGTGTGACCCCGGCCGTCGCGTATACTTCCGGACCCGTGAGGATCCTCGTCACCGGCGGAGCCGGATTCATCGGGTCGGAGTACGTTCGCCTGCTGCTGGGCAAGCCCCTCGGTAGCGCCGACGGCGTGCCGCCGCTCGAGCCGGCGGTCGTGACCGTGCTCGACAAGCTGACCTACTCGGGCAACCTGGCCAACCTCGAACCCGTCCGCGACGACCCGCGACTGCGGTTCGTGCAGGGCGACATCTGCGACCCGGTCGTGGTCGACGAGGTCGTCGCCGGCCACGACGTGATCGTGCACTTCGCCGCCGAGTCGCACGTCGACCGCTCGATCGCCGGGGCCGCGCCGTTCGTCACCACGAACGTGCTGGGCACCCAGACGCTGCTCGACGCCGCCCTGCGGCACGGCACCGGCCGGTTCGTGCACGTCTCCACCGACGAGGTGTACGGCTCGATCGACGAGGGCTCCTGGACCGAGACCTGGCCGCTCGCCCCGAACTCGCCCTACTCGGCGTCCAAGGCCGGCTCCGACCTGCTCGCCCTGTCGTACCACCGCACCCACGGCATGGACGTGGTGGTCACCCGCTGCTCCAACAACTACGGCCCGTACCAGTTCCCGGAGAAGGTCATCCCGCTGTTCGTCAGCAACCTGCTCGACGGCGGCACCGTGCCCCTCTACGGCGACGGCGGCAACATCCGCGACTGGCTGCACGTGCACGACCACTGCCGGGGCATCGCGCTGGTGCAGCAGAAGGGCCGCGCCGGCGAGGTCTACAACATCGGCGGCGGCACCGAGCTGACCAACAAGGAACTCACCGGACTGCTGCTCGACGCCTGCGGCGCCGGCTGGGACCGGGTCGTCCCGGTGACCGACCGCAAGGGCCACGACCGCCGCTACTCCCTCGACATCACCAAGATCAGCGAGGAGCTCGGCTACACCCCCAGCATCACCCTGGACCGCGGCCTCGCCGACACCGTCCGCTGGTACCGGGACAACCGCAGCTGGTGGGAGCCCCTCAAGTCCACGCCGACCGCATGACCCGACTACTCGTCACCGGTGCGGGCGGAATGCTCGGCCGGGACCTGGTCGCCGTGCTGGGACGACGGTCCGACCTCAAGGTGACCGCCGCCACCCGCGCCGATTTGGACATCACCGACCCCGTCGCGGTGCGAGCCGCGGTCGCCGGGCACGACGTGGTGATCAACGCCGCCGCGTGGACCAACGTCGACGGCGCCGAGACCGACGAGGCGGCGGCGACCGCCGTCAACGGCCACGGCGTGGCGAACCTCGCCGCGGCGTGCGCCACCGACGGCACCCGGCTGATCCAGGTCTCCACCGACTACGTCCTCGCGGGCAACGCCGACACCCCCTACCCGGAGGACGCGCCCACCGCGCCGGTCAACGCCTACGGCCGCGGCAAGCTCGTCGGCGAACAGGCCGTCGCGCGGCTGCTGCCCGACACCGGGTACGTGGTGCGCACCGCCTGGCTGTACGGCGCGCACGGCCCCAACTTCGTGGCGACCATGCTCCGGCTGGCCAGCCAGCGCGAACACCTCGACGTGGTCGACGACCAGCACGGCCAGCCCACCTGGTCGCACACGCTCGCCGAGCGGTTGGTGGCGCTCGCCGACGCGGCACTGGCCGGACAGGCGGCACCGGGCGTCTACCACGGCACCTGCGCCGGACAGACCACCTGGTACGGACTGGCCCGCGCCGCATTCACACTGGCCGGGCTGGACCCGGACCGGATCCGACCCACCACCAGTGACCGGTATCCACGTCCGGCCCCCCGACCTGCGTACAGTGTGCTAGGGCACAGCCGCTGGGCAGCCGTGGGTCTGCCGCCGCTGCCGGACTGGCACACCGCCCTGGTTGACGCGTTCCACTCCCCCGCTCCACCCGCCCCGTGGAAGGTCGCATGAAGCTCACCCTCGTCACCGGCCTGACCGGCCTGCTGCTCCTCGGCACCATCGTCGAGCTGCTGCGCCGCCGTCAGCTGCGCGAGAAGTACGGCATGCTCTGGCTCGCCGTTCTGGTCGTCGTGATCCCGCTGTCCCTGTTCCCCCGGCTGCTCGACAGCGTCGCCGGGCTCCTCGGCGTCGCCTCCGGCGTCAGCCTGGTGCTCTTCCTCGGCATCGTCTTCCTGCTGCTGGTGTGCGTGCACCTGAGCTGGGAGGTCAGCGCACTGGAAGAGGAGACCCGCACCCTGGCCGAAGATTTCGCCCTGCTCCGCGCACAGATCGACGCGGACCGGGCGGCCCGAGACGAACTGGTGTCCAGCGATGGTTAACGGCAAGCGCACCTTGATCATCATCCCGGCCCTCAACGAGTCGGGTTCCATCGCCGACGTCGTCGGCGAGGTCCGCGGTGAACTGCCCGGCGTCGACGTCCTCGTCGTCGACGACGGCTCCACCGACCACACCGCCGCCGTGGCCCTGGCCGCCGGCGCCCGCGTCGCGAAACTGCCGTACAACCTCGGCGTCGGCGGTGCCATGCGCCTCGGCTACCGCTACGCACGCGACAACGACTACGACGTCGCCATCCAGATCGACGCGGACGGCCAGCACGACCCCCGGTACGTGCCGAAGCTGGTCGACCTGCTCGACGACAACGACCTGGTCATCGGCGCCCGGTTCGCCGGTGAGGGCGACTACAACGTGCGCGGCCCCCGCCGCTGGGCGATGGTCATGCTCTCCGGCGTGCTGTCCCGGGTCGCCCACACCAAGCTCACCGACACCACCTCCGGCTTCCGGGCCGCCAACCGGCGGGTCATCGAGATGTTCGCCGGCTGGTACCCGGCCGAGTACCTCGGCGACACGGTGGAGACCCTGGTGCACACCGCCCGACGCGGATACCGCATCAAGCAGGTGCCGGTCGCCATGCGCAAGCGGATGGCCGGCACGCCCAGCCACTCCCCCGCCCGAGCGATGATCTACCTCGGTCGGGCGTTCGCCGTCCTCACGCTGGCGCTCATTCGCCGGTGATCCGTCGTCTCCTGCGCCTGATCCCGCCCGGCACCATCGCTGTTGGTGCCGGGCTGGGTCTACTCGGCCTCGCCTCCTATGTCCACCTCGCCGTCGCCGGCCACAGCCTCACCGAAGCCGACTACTCGTCCCTGTCGGTGCTCTGGTCGATCGTCTTCACCCTCGGCATCGGCGTGTTCATGCCCGTCGAGCAGGAGGTGGCCCGGGTCGTCGCCGCCCGGCACAGCCAGGGGCTGCCCCCCGGGCCGGTGCTCGCCCGCGGCGTCACCGTCGCCGCCGTGATGCTCGCCGTGCTGGTGCTGGCCGTCACCGTCGGCCGACGGCCGCTCGCCGACAACCTCTTCCACGGCGACACCACCATGGTCACCGTGCTGGTCGGCGCGCTCGCCGCGATGGCCGTCGCCTACGCCACCCGCGGCGTCCTCTCCGGCCTGCAGCTGTTCCCCTGGTACGGCACCCAACTCGGCATCGACGGCGGACTGCGCATCATCATGGTCGCCCTGCTCGGGCTGGCCGGGGTGACCTCTCCCATCTGGTACGGCCTGGTGCTCGTCGCCGCCCCGCTGGTCAGCGTCCTGCTCACCCTGCCGCCGGTGCTCGGCGCCATCGGCAGCGGCCCACCGGTGCCCTGGGCCACCCTGCTGCGCGGCCTCGGCCTGCTCACCGCCTCCAGCCTGCTCTCCCAGGTCGTGGTCAACATCGGCGTGATCAACCTGCAACTGCTCGCTCCCACCGAGACCGCCGCCGCCGGCGCCCTGCTCTCCGCGCTCGTGCTGGTCCGCATCCCGCTTTTCGTCTTCGGCTCGATGCAGGCGTCCCTGCTGCCCGGGCTGGCCACCACCGCCACCACCGGCGACCAGGCCGGCTTCCACAGCCTGCTGCGCCGCGCTCTCGGCATCGTCACCGCCCTCGGCCTCACCGGGGCCGTCGGCGCCGTACTGATCGGCCCGTGGCTGGTCCGCACCCTCTTCGACGCCCCCGGCGTCCTCGGCCACGGCGACTTCGCCTGGCTGGCCGCCGCCACCCTCGCCTACCTGTGGGCATGGTGCTCGGCCAGGCCCTGCTCGCCCTCGACCGGCACCGCGCCCAGGCCCTCGCCTGGACCGTCGGCGTCGCCGCACTGGTCGCCGTCACACTGCTGCCGGCCCCGGTCACCCTCCGGGTCGAACTGGCCTACGCCATCGGCTCCGTGGTCGTCGCCGGCACCATGGCGGTGCTGCTGCGCGGTGGCTTCCGCCGACCCACCACCCCCAGCCGGCCCCTCGCCGACGCCGTCACCCCCGCCGTATCCGGAGGCATCCGATGACCCGCCCACAGGTGACCGCCGTGATGCTCGCCTACGGCGCCGAGCCGTACCTGGTCGACGCCGCCCGGGCCGTGCTGGCCAGCACCGACATCGACATCGACCTGGTCGTCGTCGACAACGGCTGCACCGGCGACGGCATCGACATCGTCAAGGGCTTCCCCCAGGTCCGGGTGATCCGCCCGGAGGAGAACACCGGCTACTCCGGGGGCTGCCGCGTCGGCGCCGCCGAGGCCACCGGGGACTGGCTCGCCTTCGTCAACTCCGACGCCATCGTCGCCCCGGACGCCCTCGCCAAGACGGTTGCCGTCGCCGCCGAACCGGGCGTGGGCGCCGCGATGGCCTCGATCCGCCTCGCCGACACCCCCGAGCTGATCAACACCTCCGGCAACCCCCTGCACTTCACCGGGCTGTCCTGGGCCGGTGGCAACGGCGAACCGGCCACCGCGCACGCCGTGCGCACCAGCGTGCCGTCGCTCAGCGGCTGCTGCTTCGTGATCAGCCGGCACCGGTGGCAGGAACTCGACGGCTTCGCCGCCGAGTACTTCGCCTACCACGAGGACACCGAACTCAGCCTGCGGCTCTGGCAGCGCGGCCTGCGCCTGGAGTACGTCCCCGACGCCGTCGTGCGCCACCACTACGAGTTCTCCCGCAACGACCTGAAGCTCTACCTGGTGGAACGCAACCGGCTGGTCACGCTGCTCACCGCGTACCAGACCCGGACCCTTGTGGTGCTCGCACCGATGCTGCTGCTCACCGAGGCCGCCATGCTCGCCGCCGCGCTCGCCGGCGGCTGGACCAAGCAGAAGACCCGCGGCTGGGGCTGGCTGTGGCGCAACCGGTCCTGGGTCGCCGCCCGCCGCCGTCAACTCCAGACCGAACGTACCGTGCCCGACGGGGTGGTCGCCGAGCTGATGACGGCCCGGGTCGCCCCCTCGAACGTCGACTCGCCACCCGGCATGGGTGTCTTCAACGCGGTCGCCGCCGGCTACTGGGCCCTCGCCCGGCCGCTGCTGCCGCGCCGCTGACCCAGCCGGCGCGCCCTGGTCCGGACACCGCGCCACTGCCCGCCCGGACAGCGCCGCTGACCCAGCCAGACGAAAGCGCCGGGGCCCGCATCACGCGGACCCCGGCGCTTTCTCGTCACCCGATCAGCTGTCGGCCTGCCCCGGTCGATCCTCCAGATCAGCGGAGCCCGCCGAACTGGTCGGCTTACCCGACTCCCCGGTCGGCACGCTCGGCGTGTCCGGCAGGTCGCTCGCCGGCGGCGCCTCCTTGCCGTCCAGCAGCGCGGTCAGCGCGGCCCCGGTGATCCGCCGGAAGGTCCGGCCGACCCGCTGCCGGTCCAGCACCGCCACCTCAAGCTGGTTCGCGGCGATCGCCCGGGCGGCACCGCCCTCCCCGCCGACGCTGCCCAGCGCCTGCACCGCGACCTTGACCGCCTCCCCGAGCGACATGTCCGCCCGGTGGTTGGACTTCAGCACACCGGTGATGGCCTCGGCCTGACCGCCCATCGCCATCCGCCCCGGCTCGTCGTTGACCGAGCGTCGTAGGTGAGCCGGTACAACTCGTCGTCAGCGGGCGTGGCCCCGACCTCCGCCACGCAGATCTCCACCTCGAACGGCTTCGACTGCTCGGTGAAGATCGCGCCGAGGGTCTGCGCGAACGCGTTGGCCAGGGCCCGCCCGGTGACATCACGACGGTCGTAGCTCAACCCGTTGAGGTCGGCCATCCGCACGCCGGCCCGACGGAGGTTCTCGAACTCGTTGTAACGGCCGACCGCGGCGAAGCCGATCCGGTCGTAGATCTCACTGACCTTGTGCAGGGCGCTGGAGAGGTTCTCCGCGACGAAGAGCACCCCGCCGGAGTAGCTCAGGACCACCGCGCTGCGCCCCCGGGCGATGCCCTTGCGGGCCAGCTCGGAACGGTCGCGCATGATCTGTTCGGGCGAGGCGTAGAACTGCATGGCCACGGCGGCGGTTCTCCTTACGGCGCTGTGCTGACGACTGCTGGCTGGTGGGGGTGGTGGGCGCGGCTCAACCGCCCGGGTTCTCCATCCGCCCGGAGACCACGCCCTCGGCGATCGTCGCCGTCTCGGCGTCGGTGAGCCGGTAGGTGCCCTCGGCGGTAGCGGTCATCACCACCGGGTAGATCCGCCGGGTGAGGTCCGGCCCGCCGGTCGCGGTGTCGTCGTCGGCCGCGTCGTAGAGCGCCTCGACCGCGAGCCGGGTCGCGTCGGCCACCGACAGGCCGGCCCGGAACCGCTTCTTCAGGGCGGACTTGGCGAACAGCGACCCGGACCCGATCGCGTCGTAGCCGGTCTCCTCGTAGGGGCCACCGGTCACGTCGAAGCTGAAGATCCGACCGGCCCGCGCCGGGTCGGCGGCGGCCAGGTCGAAACCGGCGAAGAGCGGCACGACGGCGAGCCCCTGCATGGCCGCGCCCAGGTTGCCCCGGATCATCGAGGCCAGCCGGTTGGCCTTGCCGTCCAGCGAGAGCATCGCGCCCTCGATCTTCTCGTAGTGCTCCAGCTCCACCTGGAACAGTCGCATCAGCTCGATCCCGATGCCCGCGGTGCCCGCGATGCCGACGAGCGAGTACGCGTCGGCCGGGTGGACCTTCTCGATGTCGCGCTGCGCGATCAGGTTGCCCATGGTCGCCCGCCGGTCGCCGGCCATCACCAC
The DNA here is from genome assembly GCF_016803395.1 of Micromonospora tarensis. Classification (GTDB taxonomy): domain Bacteria; phylum Actinomycetota; class Actinomycetes; order Mycobacteriales; family Micromonosporaceae; genus Micromonospora; species Micromonospora tarensis. The sequence continues at coordinate 79,375 of NZ_JAEVHL010000008.1, forward strand.
ACCCTCGGCGGCCGCGATGGCCACGATGGTGGTCGCGTGCGGCGCCAGGTCGGCGGCCATGCCCGGCGGCAGCGCTCGCCGACCGGGCAGCATCTCGGGGGCCACCCGACTCAGGAACGTCGTGAAGGAGGACGTCCCCGCGTTGGTGAACACATCTGGTAGACGCCCGGATGGATCAAAGCCCGCTGCCACGTGGTTCCTCTCAGGTACGTGATCGCCCTGGCCAGCCTCGTGGGACTGTCACGGAACTGGCCAAGACCACCGTTGCAGTTGAAGCAGAGTATCCCGCGCACCCATCCGGTGCGATGATCGTGGTCCAGATGTTGCGGATCAAGGCCGCCGCAGATCGCACAGACCCCGCCCTGCTCGGCCAGGAGCTCCTGAAACTCCTTCTCCCCCACGCCGTAGCGCTGCCGCAGGTGGTACTCGCGGTTGCCGCCGTACAGCCGGTCCTTCGTCTCTCTGGTCTTGGCGTTGTGGCAGGGCTTGCAATAGGTCGCGTAACCGGAGGCATCCGCACGGTTGCGGGGGAAGGCTTCGAACGGCTTGACCGCATCGCAAGCCGGACAGAATCTGTGTCCCTCCGGCACAACTCGGCCAGGGCGCACCTCACGGTCGAACCTTGCCTTCACTCGACGCGCGTAGCTTGCCTTGGACCGCTCGTTGAAGCAGGGCTTGCAATAGCTGCCCCGCCCATCCGGCCGCTTCGAATTCGCACAGAACTGATCGAGCGGCCGCCATTCGCCGCAATCTCGGCAGCGACGGAGCCCGTCGCGATCGTCATTGACCCGAGCCATGTCCGAATTACCCTATATGTTCACTGACCTCCTTTTTGTACGTAACCTCTCACGAATTCCTCTGCGTTCTCTTCGAGGACCGAGTCGATCTCGTCGAGGAGGTCGTCGACGTCCTCGGTGATCTCGGCGTGTCGCTCGGCCACCTCGGGGTTCGCCTCGGTGGTGACGTCCTCGATCTCCTCGCCCTGACGGGACTTGCCGGACTGCGACTGGCCGCCGCTGTCATGAGTGGCCACTGCTGCCTCCTCCACGATCGTCTGCGATGAACTTACCTCGCGCGGGCGACGAAAAGCCCGCCGCGCGCCGGCTTGCGGCACACGGCGGGCATCCAGATCCTGGATCAGCCGCCGGTCAACGTCTCCAACAGGTCCTTGGCGCTGGCGCAGCGGTCGAACAGCGCGCCGACGTGCGCGCGGGTGCCCCGCTCCGGCTCCATCATCGGCACCCGGACCAACGACTCCCGGCCCACGTCGAAGATCACCGAATCCCAGCTCGCGGCGACCACCTCGGAGGCGTACTGGGCCAGGCAGCGACCACGGAAGTAGGCCCGGGTGTCCTCCGGGGGCTGGGTCATCGCGGTACGGGTCTCGTCGTCGGTGAGCAACGTCTTCATCGCTCCCCGGCTGACCAGGCGGTGGTAGAGGCCCTTCTCCGGCCGGACGTCGGAATACTGCAGGTCGACCAGTTGGAGCTTGTGCGCGCCCCAGCCGAGCTTCTCCCGCTCCCGGTAGCCCTCCAGCAGCCGCAGCTTGGCCACCCAGTCCAACTCGTCGGCACAGAGCATCGGATCACGCCCCAACCGGTCCAGGACGCCCTCCCAGCGGTCGAGCACGTCGACGGTCTGCTCGTCGGCGTCGGTGCCGTACCGGTCGTCGACAAAGGACCGAACCCGCTCCAGGTAGGCCCACTGCAGGTCCAGCGCGGTGAGCCGACGGCCGTCACGCAGCCGCATGCGGTGCGTCAGGGAGGGGTCGTGGCTGACCGCGCGCAGCTCGCTGACCGGGTCGGCGATGCCGAGGTCGGCACCGAGCGCCTTCTCCTCGATCATGGTGAGGATCAGCGCGGTGGTGCCGACCTTGAGGTAGGTGGAGACCTCGGAGAGGTTGGCGTCGCCGATGATGACGTGCAGTCGCCGGTACTTGTCGGCGTCGGCGTGCGGCTCGTCGCGGGTGTTGATGATCGGCCGCTTGAGGGTGGTCTCCAGGCCGACCTCGACCTCGAAGAAGTCGGCGCGCTGCGAGATCTGGAACCCGCTCTGACCGCCGTCCTGGCCGATGCCGACCCGACCGGCGCCGCAGACGATCTGCCGGGTGACGAAGAACGGCGTCAGGTACGCCACGATGTCGGCGAACGGCGTCTGCCGGCGCATCAGGTAGTTCTCGTGGGCGCCGTAGCTGGCGCCCTTGTTGTCGGTGTTGTTCTTGTAGAGGTGGATCGGCTGGCTGCCCGGGATGGTGGCCGCGCGGCGGGACGCCTCGGCCATCACCCGCTCGCCGGCCTTGTCCCAGCGCACCACGTCCCGGGGGGTGGTGACCTCCGGGGTGGAGTATTCCGGGTGGGCGTGGTCGACGTAGAGCCGCGCACCGTTGGTGAGTATCACGTTGGCCAGGCCGAGGTCTTCGTCCGCGAGGGCCTCGGCGGGGTCGTACGCGGCGCCGGAGTAGGTGAAGCCACGGGCGTCGCGTAGCGGCGACTCTTCCTCGTAGTCCCACCGGGCCCGCCCGCCCCGGTTGAGTTCGGGGCGCCCCGTAGGCGTTGACCACCTGCGATGAGGTGACCATCGGGTTGGCTCCGGCCTGTCCCGGCACGGAGATGCCGTACTCGACCTCGGTGCCCATGATCCGACGTACCGTCATGCGACCACTCGCTTCGCTCGCCCACGGAGCCGGCGTGCCCGCCGCTCACACCATCGAGACTAGTCTGCGCGATGGCGCACCGCGCCACCCTGCGGGTCGGCGCGGCGCGGCTACCGTGGCGTGGTCGGCTTCAGCGGCACCACGGTCAGGCCGTCGCGCAGGGCCGGGTCCGCGGCGAGTGCCCCGTCGATGGCCTGCTGGGCGGCCGGGTCGGCGACGATGAGCCGCAGCGGGCGGGGGACGCGGCGCAGGATCTCGGCGGTGCGGGCGGGCTCGTTGTAGATCTGGAAGTAGATGCCGGGTTCGGTCTGACCGCTGGTCCCCTGCATCGCGGACAGGAAGATCGACTCCCGGTAGCCCTGCAGGCCCTGCTTGTCCAGGACCAGGGTGACGGTGCCGGGGATCGCCGGGTAGTTCCGGTAGGCGGTGTTGGTGACCGACGCGGTCCGGGAGACGGCCCGCACGTCGCGGCCGGCCCAGTCCTTCGCCCAGGTGCCGTTGCCGCCGTTGCGGTGGAAGAAGCCGCCGGTCCAGCCGACCAGGCCGGTGCCGGCGAGCACCGCGAGCGTCACGAGGGCGGCGGTGGCGACGGCGGGGACGACGCCGGTGATCGGGCGCCGGCGCGGTTCGCTGTCGGTGCTCGGGGCGGGTGGCACCGGCAGCAGTCGGGCCAGCGCGGCTGCGCCGATGGTGAGGACGACGATGACCAGGTGGGCGGTCTTGCCGAAGTAGTAGGCGGGTTGGGTGCCGTTGGCGAGGTTGACGGCGGCCATGCTGGCGGAGAAGAGCAGGGCGACGGCCAGTGCGACGAGATAGCGCCGCCAGGTGGACTCGGCGAGGTTGGTCCGGACGAGGACGGCGGCGACGACGAGCGCGCCGAGCCCGAGGATGGTGTTGTACGTCTCGACCGGCGGGGTGCCGCCGGGGGCGGCGAGCGCCTCGCTCTGACCGGCGACGAGGACGCCGATCAGGGCGATCAGCGGGGCCAGGGCGGCGGTGACAACGGCGACGATGGCGACGGTGCCGGGGCGGGTACGCAGTCGGCGCCGGTCGGCGACCAGCCAGCAGAGCACCATGGCGCCGGTCGGGAAGAGGAAGAGGTAGTAACTGAACCCGATGCCGATCAGCAGCGCCCCGACCAGGATGAGTTGTTCGCGCAGCCGGTGCAGGGGGCGGGCGACGAGGGCGACGAGGACCACGGCGAGGCTGAGCCCGAACGCCTCACTCGGGTAGCCGGCGACCAGCAGTCGGGGCAGTTCGGCGCCGAGGACGAGCGCGGTCACGCCGATGACGAGGACCACTCGGCGCAGTGGATGCAGCGGGCCGGCGACGTGCTGGGCGGCCCAGATCAGCGCGAGCACCAGCAGCCCGAAGGTGGCCAGGCACCAGAGCACGTAGTGGTCCATGAGTCGCGCCCCGGTGGGCGGGTCGCCGGCGCTGCGCAGGAAACCGTCGAGCAGGGCGGTGCTGAAGTGCCACCCCTGGGGATAGTGGACGAGGCCGGAGAAGATGTGCTCGCGGGCGCTGTCGGGGTCGAGGAAGAGGTATCCGCCGAGCCGGCCGATCACGTCGAACAGTGCGGGGTGGCGGCCGTTGTCCTCGCCGACCATGGCGAGGTTGAGTCGCTGGCCGAAGCTGTCGGCCCGCAGGTAGGGGGTGGCGAGGTAGCCGGCGGCGAGCGCCGCGGCGGCGAGCGAGACCAGGTCGGACCAGCCGGGCGGGGCAGCCGGGGGGCGCGCCGGGACAGCACGGCGGCCACTGTCAGCACGGTGAGCGCCAGACCGGTGACCGGCACCGGGTGCAGGCCCCAGGGCCAGACGGTGAAGAGGAGCCCGACGGCGCAGGTGAGGCCGGCGAGCAGGGCCAGGGCGAGCATCATCCGGTCGAGCAGGCTCCGGCCGGAGCGCAGCAGGCTGGCCGTGCCGAGCAGAACCACCGGCGGCAGGAGCCACGCGGCGTGCACGGCGGTCGCGGCGACGGGGACGACCCAGCAGGCCAGCAGGACACCCAGCAGTAGGCCGACGCCGGGGCGTCGGCCGGCCGGCGAGGTGGTTACCGGCTCTTGGTCTTCCGTGCGACCTGATACTGCTGGCATTTGCGCGGTGGTGTCGGCACGCACGGAAGTCCTCGTTCGGTAGGTCGGCGAAGTCGCCGCAGTCTAGCCGGACCGGGCGGGGGCGACGTGCCGCTGGTGCGGCGTACGTGACGGGGTGGTGTCGGGCACAGACAGCGGCGGCACCGGACGGGGTCCGGTGCCGCCGCTGGACGGGTCAGAGGTACTGGCCGGTGTTGCTGGCGGTCTCGATGGACCGGCCGGCTTCGGCGCCCTTGCCGCCGGAGACGAGCGTGCGGATGTAGACGATCCGTTCGCCCTTCTTGCCGGAGATGCGCGCCCAGTCGTCGGGGTTTGTGGTGTTGGGGAGATCTTCGTTCTCGCGGAACTCGTCGACGCAGGCGTCGAGCAGGTGCTGCAGGCGCAGCCCCTTGCGGCCCGAGGTGAGGAACTCCTTGATGGCCATCTTCTTGCTCCGGTCGACGATGTTCTGGATCATCGCGCCGGAGTTGAAGTCCTTGAAGTAGAGGACTTCCTTGTCACCGTTGGCGTAGGTGACCTCGAGGAAGCGGTTCTCCTCGGTTTCGGAGTACATCCGCAGCACCACGGCGTCGATCATGGCCGCGACGGTCGCCTGGGGGTCGGTGCCGTGTTCGGCCAGGTCGTCCGGGTGCAGCGGCAGCCCGGAGAGGATGTACTTGGAGAAGATGTCCTTGGCCGCCTCGGCGTCCGGTCGCTCGATCTTGATCTTCACGTCGAGCCGACCGGGGCGCAGGATCGCCGGGTCGATCATGTCTTCCCGGTTGGAGGCGCCGATGACGATGACGTTCTCCAGCCCCTCCACGCCGTCGATCTCGCTGAGCAGCTGCGGGACGATGGTGTTCTCCACATCGGAGGAGACACCCGAGCCACGGGTCCGGAAGATCGAGTCCATCTCGTCGAAGAACACGATCACCGGCGTGCCCTCGCCGGCCTTCTCCCGGGCCCGCTGGAAGATCAGCCGGATGTGCCGCTCGGTCTCACCGACGTACTTGTTGAGCAGCTCGGGGCCCTTGATGTTGAGGAAGAAGCTGGTGTGCTTCTCCTTGCCCTGCCGTTCGGCGATCTTCTTGGCCAGCGAGTTGGCCACCGCCTTGGCGATGAGCGTCTTACCGCAGCCGGGCGGGCCGTATAGCAGGATGCCCTTGGGCGGGCGGAGCTGGTGCTCGCGGAACAGGTCCGCGTGCAGGAACGGCAGCTCCACCGCGTCGCGGATCTGCTCGATCTGCGACTGGAGGCCACCGATGTCGCTGTAGTCGACGTCGGGCACCTCCTCCAGGACCAGCTCCTCGACCTCGCTCTTCGGGATCCGCTCGTACGCGTACGCCGAGCGGGGCTCGATCATTAGCGAGTCGCCGGCCCGGATCGCCGAGCCGATGAGCGTCTCGGCGAGGTGCACGATGCGCTCCTCGTCGGAGTGCGAGACCACCAGCGCCCGGTCGCCCGGCGCGCCGTTCGGCCCCTCCAGGATCTCCTTGAGCATCACGACCTCGCCGACCCGCTCGTAGCCGAACGCGTCGACGATGTTGAGCGCGTCGTTGAGCAGGACCTCCTGGCCGCGCCGCAGGTCGCCCACGTCCAGCGAGGGCGAGACCGCGACCCGTAGCTTGCGGCCGCCGGTGAAGACGTCCACCGTGCCGTCCTCGTGCTTTGCCAGGAAGACGCCGTAACCACTCGGCGGTTGTGCGAGGCGGTCGATCTCCTCCTTGAGCGTCACGATCTGGGTGCGCGCCTCCTTGAGGGTGCTCACCAGCCGGTCGTTGTTCTCGGTCAGCCGCGCCAACTGTGCCTGGGTGGCCGCCAGCCGCTCTTCGAGCTGCCTGACGTGTCGGGGGCTTTCGGTCAACTTACGCCGCACCAGGGCGAGTTCCTCCTGCAGGAACGCGACCTGCGTGGAGAGATCGTGGGCTTCCTTCTCCCACCGTGCGGCGCGCGAGTCCGCGTCGTCGCTGCGTGCTGCCACGTCCCACCTCCCCGGGGGGCTTGAACGTTCTGCCCTAACACTAGCCGCTATGAGGCCGATTCGGTCCCACGCAACACCCTCGTCACCGAACCTTGATCGCCAGACGGGGCCTGACGGGCGGTTACCGGCGTTCGGGTACCGTCGAAGCGTGGGACGGGAGAACATGGGGGGTGCACCGGTGGCCGAGGTCGCGACCGACCAACTGCAGGTCTGGGTGGACCAGGACCTCTGCACGGGCGACGGGCTCTGCGTGCAGTACGCGCCGGAGGTGTTCGAGTTCGACATCGACGGTCTGGCCTACGTCAAGACCGTCGACGGTGAGCTGCTGATGGCGCCGGGCAGCCGGGTCGACGTCCCCGCGCACCTGCGCCTCGAGGTGATCGACTCAGCGAAGGAGTGCCCGGGCGAGTGCATCCACGTGGTGCGCGGCGACGGGGTCGAGGTGGCCGGCCCGGAGGCCGAGGAGGACTGACCCCACCGGCCGGGCCGCGCGGCCGGCCGGATCCGAAAGGGTACGCCTCAGAGCATCGGGCGGCCGACCACGGAGGCGACCAGCCGGGCGAACTCCTCCAGCCGGGCGATCTGCCCGGCCCCGCCGTCGTCGAGGGTCTTGCCGAAGCGCAGCGCGTCGTGCCGTGGGGTGCCGGCCATCTCCTCGCTCGGCGGCGCCTCGTCCAGCGAGGTGAGCAGCAGGTAGACGTCGATGCTGTCGACCCTGATCTCGCCGCTGTCGGAGCGGTTGAGCCGCCGCCGGCAGCCCACCTCGGTGACGGTGGAGACCGGCACCACCCGCAGCGACGAGGTCATCGAGCCCGGCGGCCCCTCCTCCGGCGGCACGTCCTCGCCGTGCCAGAGAATCAGCCGGCTGCCGTCGCAGACGACGACCTCCTGCCACACGCCGTTGACCTCGTTGACGAAGCGTTCCAGGGTGAAGCCGAGCACCGACGCGCCACGCAACACGCCCCCGAGCGCCTCCAGCGCGACGTCCGGGTCGCGCAGGTAGGCGCGCGCCGCCGATTCCAGGTCCTGGTAGGGCGACCAGTCGGGGAAGACGGCGGGCAGGTCACCGCCGCCGTAGCCCGGTCGGCTCATGCCAGCGCCTCCCCCTGCTCGGCGGTGCCGGCGCCCAGCTCGATGGTCACGGCCTGTCCATCTCCCCCGTACCGTCGGGCTGCGCGCCGGCCGCCTGGGCGGCCGCCGCCTGGCGGGCCGCCTCCGCCTCGCGGAGCACCTGGCGGCGCTGCGCGTAC
>NZ_JAEVHL010000009.1 GCF_016803395.1 Micromonospora tarensis
GCGTCGTTGGTGCGCGAGGCCGAGCGCGACGCCGGCGGCCACCAGCACGATGGCCGCGACCGCGACCGCCGGATAGCCGACCCGGTCGGCGGCGGCGAGACCGGCGGACGCCGCCACGAACGAGCAGACCAGGCCGAACGACGACAGCACGGTGAAGTCGGTGCCGCCGGTGTCGGGCCGCGAGTAGTCCATGTTGACGGTGTAGAGCACGACGTTGGCGATCGTGTAGGCCACCAGGAAACAGCAGAGCGCGGCGACCGTCGCGCCCAGCGGCGCGTGACCGTTCATCAGCGGCAACAGCAGCAGCGTCGACACCGTGAGGGCGACGCCGCCGACCACGAGCACGCCGGCGCGCCCGAACGCCGCACCCCGAACCCGGCGAGCAGGCCCGCCACGATGGCCGGGGCGCTGGTCACCACGCCGGTGACGACGCCGATCCGGCCGAGCGACCAGCCCGCGTCGACCAGGGCCGGCGTCACCAGGGCGTACGCCATCCCCGCGCCCACGTAGACAAGCGGCACCACACCGAAGGTCCACCACCGGCAACCGGGCTGGCCGAACACCGACAGCAGCGCCCGGTAGGCCGCCCCGACCCGGGCCACCCGGTCGGTCCGGGGCGGCTCGCGGAACCGCCACACCACAAGCAGACCGACCGCCGTCATCGCGGCCAGCAGGCCGATCGCCGACGCCCAGCCGAACTGGTCGTAGACCAGGACACAGGCGCCCCCGCCGAGCAGGTTGCCGAGGTAGCTCGCGGCGACCTGGATGCCGTTGCCGGTGCCCCGGGCCGAGTCGGAGAGCATCCGGACCGCGACGGCGTCCACGGCGATGTCCTGGGTGGCCGAGAAGAAGACGTATGCGGCGCAGATCGCGATGATCGGGCCGAGCGCGTCGGCCGGACTGGCGAACGGCAGCAGCGCCAGCAGGGCCAGCACCAGGGCGCTCTGGAGCACGAGCAGCCAGGACCGGTAGTGGCCACGGTGGCGTGAGCCGTACCGGTCGAGGATGGGCGCCCAGAGGAACTTGATCGGCCAGATCAGGCCGACGATCTGTAGCAGCGCCAGGGTGTCCAGCGAGGTGCCGCCGTCGCGCAGGATGGCGGTCAGCCCGACGGTGATGAAGCCGACGCCGAGGTACTGGGTGACGTACAGCGCCGTCAGGGTGCCGAGCCGACCCCTCATCCGGCTTTCCAGTAGCCGAGGGCGGTGACCCGGTCCTTGTCGACGCCGAGCGTCCGCCGGATGTGCCGGGTGAGGCCTCGGGTGGTCGCCGCCTCGCAGGCCACCCAGTAGTGGCCGGTGCCGCTGGTGGGCAGGGCGGCGCAGACCGTGTCCACGAGGTGTTGGCCCGCGTCGCGCCGGGGCACCCAGGTGACGTCGTGGTGCGCCCGCGCCCGCGGTACGAGCGCCTTCTCGCCCTCGTGGGCGTACTCCAGCCAAACAGTTGCCGGGATGTCGGCGCCGGCGTCGAGCAGGCTGTTGACCGCGGGTAGGGAGGCCGCGTCGCCGACCAGGTAGAGGTGCTCGGGCGCGGGGTCGGGCAGCTCGAACGCGCTGCCCTGAACGGTGGCGCCGATGGTGTCGCCGACCTGGGCCGTGCTGGCCCAGCGGGCGGCGCAGCCGTCGTGGATGGCGAATTCGAGGGTGAAGCGGCCGGTCGCCGGGTCGGGGTCCACCAACGTGTACGCGCGCTGGTGTGCCCGGCCGTCGTTGTCGAACCACAGCCGGATCCACATGGTGGGGTGCACCCCGCACGCCTCCAGCAGGCCGCCCCCGTCCACGAGAAGCCGCTGGTAGTGCCCATCGATCGACTCGGTGCCCAACACGGTCAACCGAAAGTCCCGGCCGCCCATGGCTTTGAGGACCAGGGCCTCCCAGTTCCGTTTCACGCACCCCTCCAGGTAAGGTCATCCTTGGTTAGGGGAGGGTAACCTAAGTTGCACCTCCGACGAAATGGAGGACAGCGCCCGATGACGTACCTGGAGAAGATCGCCGGTCTCGGTGACCTGTCGTTGCTGACCGTGGACCCCGACCGGCACGCCGCGCTCCTGCACGACTGGGTCACCCGGCCCCGCAACTCCTTCTGGGGGATGGGCGCACACACCCTCGACCAGGTGCGCGAGATCTACGCCTTCGTGGACAGTCTGCCGACGCACCACGCGTACCTGATCGAACTGGACGGGGAGCCGGTCGGCCTCTTCCAGAGCTACCAGCCCGAGGCGGACCCGGTCGGCGAGCGTTACCAGGTGCAGCCCGGCGACGTCGGGATGCACCTGCTGCTCAGCCCGGACCGACGCCTCGCCCGCGGCCTCACCAACGTCGTCGGCCCGGCCCTCGTCCGCTTCCTGTTCCGCGACCCGGCCGCGCGGCGGATCGTGGTCGAGCCGGACGTGCGCAACCACCTCGCCCTGCGTCGACTGGAGATCGAGGGCTTCACCTTCGCCTCGGAGATTGACATGCCGGACAAGCGGGCTCAGCTCGCGTTCCTGACCCGCGCCCGGTTCACCGCGCGGCACCCGACGCCGGCCTGAGCACCGACGCGACCGGCACACCGACCGGTCAACGGGCAGCCTGGAACGCCCGGCCGACCACCGTCGCCTCGGTTCCGTCGCTGAACAACCCGGACCGGTCCTTGTCGGTGGCGGGCAGACCGAACCAGGCGTAACGCTGCACGTAGGGAAGTTGGCCGAGCATGGCGGTCGCCGCCGTGAGGAAGGCCGCCTGCTGTTGCTGACTGGGAAACTGCGAACCGCCCGCGCCGAACCGGATCAGCGCGAACTCGGTCAGCCAGATCGGCTTCCGGTACCGCTGGTGGACAGCCTGGAGGTACTGCCGGAGTTGGTCGACCGCGGTGCTGGTGGTGAAGTCGGCGCCGAACCAGTGCAGCGTGACGAAGTCCACCCGGTGGCCGCGCGCCTGCGCGCCGGTCATGAACCTGTCCAGCCAACCCTGCGGGTCCGGGCCACCCCAGGCCACCGCCGGGCTGCCCAGCTTGCTGCCGGTCGCCATCAGCTGCGGCCACAGGTCCAACGCCTGCTCGACTGTCATGTTCGCCTGCTCGGGCAGGTCCGGCTCGTTGAAGGTGAGCAGGTACGGCCCGGCCGCCCTGGCCCGGGCCAGCTCCGGGGCGGTGACGTTCGCCGCGCTCCGGATCATCGGTACGAACGTCGCACCTCGCGGCGTGGTGATCCCCGGGTGCTGGGTGCCCCAGGTGTAGTACCAACCGGCAGTGGAGTTCGCCAACGCCTGGCTGGCTCCGGCGAAGTTCCACACCCCGACACCCTTGCGCGCGGAGCTGACCGCCGGGGCGACCGGCGCTTTCGACGAGGGCCGGCAGTCGGCGACGGCGCGACGCTCGGGGCGGCGACGGCGGTGGGCGACGTGGGCGGCGGCGCGGCCCAGGAGGGTGCGGACGGATCGTCCGGCAGCATCACCACCGCCGTGGTGATGGCCAGAACGGCAGCCGCCACCCCGGCGGCGAGGGACGCAAGCGAGGCCACGGGGCCGGTTCACCGGCGAGGTCGACGACGCTCGGGCCGCCGCCCGGCGTCGGCCGGTGGCATCGGCCCGGCGCTCTGCGCCACAGTCGGGGTCGGGGACCCGGCGACCTGCGCGGCGGCGGGCGCGGCCGGGCTCGGGAAGTGGGCGCCGAGACCCGCCGGCAGGGGCAGCAACGGCAGACCGGCGAGCAACCGGTCGATCGGCACCAGCGTCGCGCCGAGTCGGCCGCAGAAGGCGCAGCCGCGAACGTGTCGGGCCAACCTCTTGCGCCAGAGCGGGCCGGGGACGCCGTCCCACTCGGTGGTCAGCGCGCGCAGGTCCGGGCAGCCGGGGCGGACGCGCAGAGCGCGTACCACTCCGCGGGCGCTCTGGATCTGTTCCTTCATCCGGTGGATCCGCACCGCGACGTGCCCGGGCGACAACCCGAGCGCGTCGGCGACCTCGTCGCGGGCGATCTCGCCGGTCTCCTCCAGCCACCACAGCGAGAGCAGCTCCTGGTCGTCCGGGTCGAGCCAGCGGGTCGCCTCGGCCACCTCGCGCCGCTGGTCGGTGAGGCCGAGCCGGAGGATGGTCATCCCGGCGAAGTCGGCGGCCGGATCGGGCAGGTTGTGGATCGCGTCCAGCCCGGCGTTCCGGTTGAGCGCCACCCGTCGGCGGGTCTCCCAGTCCCGCACCTGACGGATGGTGATCGCCACCAGCCAGGACCGGTACGCCGCCGGGTCGTTGAGGGCGGGCAGGTACCGGATCACCCGTACCAACGTCTCCTGGACCACGTCGTCGACGTCGGCGTGACCGCGCAGCGCGCGCCCGACGATGTTGTAGACCAGGGGAAGCGACGCCGCGACGACGTCGTCGAGAGCGCGCTGGTCGCCCTGTCGGGCCGCGACGACCAACCCGGTATCGGGTAGTGCTCGACCGGCTGACGACATGGGTGTCACTCCTCGTGTACTCATCCGCGGCGCCCGCGCTGGGCGCCTTCACGATCGGAGACTGGCCGCAACGGGCCGGATTACAAAATTCTCGGTCCGCCATTCACGCGCGCCAGACACCTGCATCGGTTCATACTTTCGGCTAGTAAATGATCGGTCGTTCGGGTAGTGTCGGATCAGCACATGAACGACATGACGCGGTGGCGAGGCCCGTGTTCGTGGCCCCGCGACAGCGCACTCTGCCCGCAGGTGCGCCCCGGCGACCGCCGGTTCGGAAATCTTCCGGTCGACTCCTTCGACGGGCACCTGCGGAAGGGGTTCATCCCCATGACCACCATCGTCGAACCCGCGACAAGCGCCCACGTCAACCAACCGAGCCGCACCCAGAGCCCGGAAGACCTGCTGGCCGCCCTGATCGCGACCCCCGCTGACGACCCTCGCCGCCCAGCCCGGCGGGACCGCGCCATCGAGGCGTGGCTGCCGCTCGCCCGGCACCTGGCGCGCCGCTACGGCGGACGCGGCGCCCCCGACGACGACCTGGTCCAGACCGCCTCGGTCGGGCTCATCAAGGCGGTGGACAACTTCGACCAGAGCCGAGGTGTCGACTTCATCGGTTACGCCATCCCGACCATCGTCGGCGAGGTCAAGAGATACTTCCGGGACCGCACCTGGGCGGTGCGCGTGCCCCGTCGCCTCCAGGAGCTACGCCTGTCGATCAGCGCGGCGAACAGCGCGTTGACCCAGACCCTCGGTCGCTCGCCGACCGTGGCCGACATCGCGTCCCACCTCGACCTCTCCGAGGAGACCATTCTGGAAGGGCTGGAGGGTGCGCGCGCCTACCGGGCCACCTCGTTGTCCACTCCCCTGGGGACCGACGGCAACCGGGAGCTCGGGGACACCCTCGGCGGCGACGACCACGAGATCGACCTCGTCGAGATCCGCGTCGCCCTCGGCCCGGCCCTCGCCACGCTGCCCGAGCGCGAACGCGAGATCCTGAGCCTGCGCTTCCACGGCAACCTGACCCAGTCAGAGATCGCCGACCGGATCGGCGTCTCGCAGATGCACGTCTCCCGACTGATCACCCGATCGTTGGCCACGCTGCGTCACCACCTCGCCGACGAAACCACCTTCTAGGGTCGGTTTCCAGCCGGCAGGGCCCGCTCGCTGAGCCGGCCGCCGCCGACACCAGCCGGAAGTGGCCGGCCCGGTCGTCGAGAGTTCACAGTTGCACGACGTGGCCCACTCGCGGCGGCGTACCTCCGGCCAGGACATCGAGCCACCCGCGCTGAAGGGCCGCCGGGCCGACACCCACCTGGACGTCCAGCCACGCACCGACCCTGGCGGCGAAGCTCTGCCAGGCCTCGGTGAACCGCTGGTCGAGCCCGTCGCGGCCCCAGTCCCGGCTACGTTTGCGCATCTGCACGGGCGCGAAGAAGACCTCCTCGGCGGCGTCGGCGTTCGGGGTCTGGTTGGTGAGCCCGACCGCGATGTCCCGGACGAGCCGATCGCCGAGGTGCCGACGCAGGGCGGCACGGGTCGATGGCGCGCCGGACAGGTCGAGGTAGACCGTCGGGAGCACGTCGAGAGCATCGATGTCCTGGTACGAGACGACGTCGTCGTAGCAGCCGAGCGACCGGGTGAACGCCAGGTTGCCGGGCGAGGTGAGCCCGATCAGGCGCGGCCCGCGACCGTGCAGCTCGAACGCGGCGGCGTACCCGGTCTTGCTGGACGCCGACGACACGACAAGCGCCTCGGCACCGTAGAAGTCGTTGTCGACGACCTGGTCGGCCAGCATGAACGAGGTGAAGAAGAGCGGCCGGAACAGGATCAGCAGGTCCTCCTGGTCGCGCTGGTACGCCGGATCGCCGGTGGTGAACCGGTACGCGTTGTACGGCGACGGCAACTCGGCCCGGTGCGGGCTCGCGTCGCGGAATCCGGACGCGTCCACCCGGTCCGCCCGCACCACGAGGTGGCCGGCAGGCGGCAGGTAACCGTAGAGCCGCTGGCCCACCTCGACACCCGCCACCCGCGAAGCGACCACGTCAGCGAAGCCCCAGAGCGGCGGCAGGCCCCACTGCGGCCCGAGCCCACGGGCGGCCGGCGGAAAGAACTGCCAGTAGCGCATCGCGTCGCCGAGCACCGCGTAGGTCACGTTGTTGGCGGTGAGGCCGACCCGCTCCACGCCCAGCAGCACCTCGCCGTCTGCCACCGTGGGCAGGGCACCGTCGACGAGGGTGGTCTGCCCGAGGTCGGCACGCGCCACCGCGAAGGTCCAGGAGTCGGCCATGAGCTGACGCTAGACAGCTGCGCAATCGGAGACAAGTGCACTGCGAGTGCAAAATCCCACTGGGTGTGGGGCCGCGCCGCCCGGTGCGGTCAGGGTCGGGTGGCGCCGAGGTCGCGCAGGTGCGCGAACGGCAGGTGCGGTGGCCGCCACTCGACGAAGAGGGCGGTCGCGTCGTCCTCGAGCTGGTCGTCCTGGTACCCGACGACCGCGCGGACCAGCCGGCGCATCGTCTCCGGGCTGGGCAACCTGTCGTTCAGGGCGCGGTTGACGAAGTCGACGAGGCGGTCCAGCCCGAACTGCTCGCCGTCCGGGCTGCGCGCATCGGTGATGCCGTCGGTGTAGGCGAGGATCCGGTCGCCCGGGTGCAGATCCTCCACGTGCGCCCGGGGGCGGCGGGGCGAGAGATGACCCAGGCCGAGCGGCAACGCGGTCGGCCCCGGAAGCTCCCGAACGGCCTTGCCGCCGCGGAGCAACATCGCACCGGGGTGACCCGCGTTGATCATGCGGAGCTGGCCGGTTCGGCGGTTCAACTCGATCAGGAGCGCGGTCGCGAAGAAGTTCGGATGCTCGGAGCGGACCCACCGGTCGATGCTGGTCGCCGTGTCGACCAGGTCGAGGCCGCACCGGCGGGCGTTGCGGTACGCGCTGACCACCAGCGAGGCCAGGGTGCTCGCCTTGATGCCGTGCCCGCAGGTGTCGAAGAGCCCGACGCTGAGCACGTCATCGTTCAGCGCGTAGTCGAAGATGTCACCGCCGACGTCGTAGCACGGTTCGAGGATGGCGGTGACCACCAGGTCGTCGGTGGCGAAGGTCAGCGGTGGCAGCAGGCCCCAGACGATCTCGGCCGCGACCTGCATCGGCAGACGCCGCCGCAGCCGCTCGACCACGTCGCCGTAGAGCCGCCGGTTGACCAGGATCTGGGCGACGTTGACCGCCACCTCCCAGGCCGGCCCGTCCATCGCGGGGCCGGCGGCGGTCGGGGAGACGATCTCCAGCACGCCCATCCGCTCGCACCCGAGCAGCAGGGGCACCCACATCCGGTCCGGATTGTCGGGCGCACGCTGGATATCGAGGGTGGTGAAGGCCCGGCCGGCGAGGGTTGTCTCGATCGGCAGCTCGTCCCTGGTGAGACCGGCATTGAGCAGTGGCACGAGAAGTGACTGTGTGTAGTCGGCCAGGTAGATCACGATCTCGCTGGCATTGATGGCCGGAGCCGCACGGGAGACCAGCTGAGACAGCTCGTCCGGCCCGTCACGGGGCGCGTTGAGCTGGAGCCACCGCACCACGTCGCCGACGTCGGCCAAGCTCCACCTCCCCGTGTCAGCCCAACCTAGGCGGCGCGGGGGCGTCCCCGCCACCACGCACCCCAGGTTCGCCGTGCGTCCGCACGCTGGCTGGCGCCCCAACGCACCGGACGCGCCCGGGTCAGGGTCCCAGGGCCAGCTCGCCCGCCCTGCTGCGGGTCTCGGCGAAGACCAGCGCGGCGGCGGTTCGGCCGGTGACCGCGGTCGCCTCAGTGCCGGTGCGGCCGGTTGCGGACCAGGGTCAACGCGAGCACGGCGGCGACGAGGAAGACGATGCCGTTGATCCGCAACCCGGCCTGGACACCGGAGGTCAACGCCTCGGCGAGTGCCGAGCGGACCGGATCGGGCAGCGGTTGATCGCCGCTGACACCGGCGGCCACCGCCGCCCGCACCGCACTGCCGGTGGGTTCGTCGACCTGGTGGGCGGCGAGCCGGTCCGGCAGGTCGGCCACCATCGTGGTGGTGAGCAGCGTGCCGAGCAGGGACGAGCCGAGTACCGAGCCGACCTGACGAGCGGCGTTGACCGCCCCGGAGGCCATCCCGGCCTGGGCAGGCGCGACACTGGCCAGCGCCGCCGCCGTCGCGGGTGCCACCACCAGAGCGCTGGCCGCGCCGAACAGCGCGAACAGCGCCCAGCGGGCACCGAACGAGGTGGTCGGCCCCTGGCCCGCCAGGGCGAAGCTGGCCACCGCGCCGAGGACCAGGCCGAGGGTGAGCGGCGCCTTGAAACCGGTACGACGGATCGCTCGCCCGGCACCGAAGGCGACCAGCGCGTAGCTACCGAAGAGCACCAGCATCCGCCAGCCGGTGTCCAGTGGGCTGAGGGCCTGGGCGCGTTCGTGGAAGAGGACCAGCAGGATCGCCACGCCGGTGAAGCCGAACAGTGACACCGCGGCGACGACCATGACCGCGCTGAACGACGCGGACCGGAACAGTCGCACATCGAGCATGGGCGCGCTGGCGCGCAGCTCGACCAGCACGAAGCCGACAAGCGCGACAGCCGCGATGATCCAGGCCGCCGTCACCACCGGGCTGGTGTAGCCGTCCTTGCCACCCTGGATCATCGCGTAGACGGCGGCGGCGATGGCGACGGTGCCGAGCAGCAGGCCGGGTACGTCGAGCCGGGCGGCGCTCGGCCGGGACTCGACCACCCCGACGCCGGCGACGACAAGGGTGATCAACCCGAGCACGATCGTCGACACGTAGACGCTGTGCCACTGGTGGTGCCGCAGCAGGGCGCCGGCGACGAGCGGGCCGACCGCGAGCCCGATGCCGGAGGCCGCCGACCACGCGGTGATGACCTCGGTCCGTCGGTGCGGGTCGGTGAAGGTCGCCCCGAGAATCGCCAGGCTGTTCGGCAGGATCAACGCCCCGCCGAGGCCGGCGACCAACTGACCGACGATCACCCAGGTCACGCTCGGGGCGCCGGCGACGACGGCGGCACCGGCGATCATCGCGACGACACCGGCGCCGAAGACGCGCTTACGTCCGTAGCGCTCGCCCAGGGTGGCGGCGGAGAGCACCACGCTCGCCACCATCAGGGTGTACGCGCTGGGGATCCAGACCAGCGTGGTCGGGTCGACGTGCAGGTTCCGTTGGATGGTGGTCAGGGCGGAGACCGTCGCGGTGATCTGCAAGAACGTGATCATCGCGCCGAGGCACATGGCGATCAGGGTCACCGGGCGGGAGCCGCGCACTGACGGACGGGCGGCGACGGCCGGTCCGGGTGGGGTCGGAATCGTCGTGCTGGTGGTCACTGGAGTCCTCGGGGTTAGTCGGGCTGACTTGCGTCTGCTTAAGCCAGCAGTGCCCAAGTGAAGCACCTGACTGTCCTGACCGCAAGTCAGGTAGGCTTGACCGCATGGAGGACCTCCGGAACGACCGCGACTCCTGGTCGAGCGAGAACTGCTCGGTAGCCCGGGCGATGGACATCGTGGGCAGCAGGTCGACGGTCCTGATCATGCGCGAAGCCCTGCTGGGCACGCGCCGCTTCGACGACTTCGTCCGCCGGGTCGGCGTCGGCGAGCCGGCCATGGCCGCCCGACTCAAGGAGATGGTCGCCGCCGGCCTGCTCGAACGGATCCCCTACCGGGAGCCGGGGCAGCGCACCCGCCACGAGTACCAACTCACCCGCAAGGGCCGCGAACTCCTGCCCGTCATCACCGCGCTACGCAACTGGGGGGACACCTGGGCCGCCAGCGATGCCGGCCCATCCGTGGTCGCCACCCACCACGACTGCGGCGAGCCGGTCCGCGCGGTGCTCCGCTGCGCAGCCGGCCACGACATCGAAAACGGCGACATCGACATCATCGCCGGGCCCGGCCTCATCCGGCGCGACTGACAGCAACCGACGGGATGGCCCGGACACCGGCGGGACGGCGGGTGTCGACCCTGCGGCGGCGGGCCTTAATGACGCGCAAAGTACCCGTTGTGTTACGAGCTTGTTTCCAAGATGACGACCAGGTTACGAGTGCTTCTCGATGATCGTTGCCGATCCTAGGTTCCGACCACCGTCATCAGTCGTGGCGGCCGGCACCGAACGTGGAGGCAACGACGTGCCACAACCGAACGCACATCGGACCGGACGGGCCAGACGCGGGGTCAGCATGCTGGCTGCCGTGGCGCTGACCGCTGCCGGCCTGACCAGCCTGCCCGGCAGCGCCAGCGCCGCGCCGGACGGTAGCGGACCGACGGCTCGCTACCTCGTCCAGCTCGCCGAGGAGCCGCTGGCCACCTACACCGGCGGGGTCCCGGGGATCGCGGCCACCAAGCCGACCAGCGGGGCCAAGCTGAACCGCACGTCCGGAAGCGCCACGGCGTACCGGAACCACCTGCGTCAGCAGCGCAAGGCGGTGCTCGACCACGTCGGCGTGCCGGCCGAGCGCACCCGCGTCACCATGGAGACCGCGTTCAACGGCTTCGCCGCCGACCTGACCGGGCCGCAGGCCGCCCGACTGCGCGCCACCGACGGCGTGCGAGCGGTGTACGAGAGCCGAAAGGTGCACGCGACCACCTCGCACACCCCGGACTACCTGGGCCTGACCGGCAAGGGCGGGGTGTGGAAGCAGGAGTTCGGTGGTGACTCCCGCGCCGGCGAGGGCGTCATCGTCGGGGTCATCGACAGCGGCTTCTGGCCGGAGAGCGCGAGCTTCGCGGCGCTGCCCAGCCCCCGCCCGGACCAGGAGATCATCGACGCCAAGTGGAAGGGCACCTGCGACGTTGGTGTCGAGGCACCGGTCACCTGCAACAACAAGGTGATCGGCGCGCGCTGGTACAACGACAGCGGCATCGCCGACGCGTTCCCGGACGACTACTCCTCGCCCCGTGACCGCAACGGCCACGGCACCCACACAGCCAGCACCGCCGCCGGCAACCACGGCGTGCCGGCGACGTCCGGCTCCCAGGACCTGGGCCTGATCTCGGGCATGGCACCGGCCGCGCGACTGGCGATCTACAAGGCGCTGTACGACGACGGGGCGGGTGGGGCGACCGGTACCGACATCGACATCGTGCACGCCATCGACGACGCGGTCGCGGACGGCGTCGACGTGATCAACTACTCGATCGGTGACGACACCGAGCGGTTCGGGGCGGTCGACGCGACGTTCTTCAACGCCGCCGCCGCAGGGGTGTTCGTGGCCGCCGCCGCCGGCAACTCCGGCCCGTACGCCAACACCGTCGACAACTCCACGCCGTGGCTGACCACTGTGGCGGCGAGCACCACCGACCGGCAGTACACCCGCGAGCTCACCCTCGGCGACGGCACCACCATCGCCGGCGTGGGCATGGGCGAGACCGGCGTCGGGCCGCCGACTGGTCTTCGCGAAGGACAGCGCGCTCGACCCGGACGGCGCCTACGGCGCGGGTCTCTGCGCCGACGACACGTTGGATCCGGCCAAGGTCAAGGGCGCGATCGTGCTCTGCCTGCGCGGCGAGATCCCGCGTACCGACAAGAGCATCGAGGTGGCCCGGGCCGGCGGCGTCGGCATGGTGCTGTACAACGAGGAGCTGAGCAGCCTCAACGCCGACGTGCAGACCGTGCCGACCGTGCACATCAACGAGGTCGACCTGGCCACGGTCTCCGCGTACGTCGCCAAGGGCAACGCCACGGCGACCATCTCGCCGAGCACGCTGGAGACCGTCGAGGCACCCGCGGTGGCCGCCTTCTCCTCGGCGGGCCCGTCGAACCTGAACGCCGGCGAGCTACTCAAGCCGGACATCAGCGCGCCCGGTCAGGACATCGTCGCCGCGTTCTCCCCGTCCATCGGCGGGAACGACTTCGCCCTGGAGTCGGGCACCTCGATGGCGGCACCGCACATCGCCGGTATCGCCGCCCTGCTGCTGGCCAAGCACCCCGGCTGGTCGCCGGCCGCGGTCCGCTCGGCGCTGATGACCAGCGCGGTGGACCGGACCGACAAGGGCAACCCGATCAAGATCGGCACGTACGACGCCACCCCGCTCAACTACGGCGCCGGCCAGGTCGAGCCGGGCAGCGCCTTCGACCCGGGCCTGGTCTACGACTCCAACCAGCAGGACTGGATCCGGTACCTGTGCGGGGTGTCCGCCGACCGTGGCGGCGACTTCGGACTCGGCGACCTGACCGGCTGCGACACGATCGGCGCGATCGACACGGCGCAGCTCAACTACCCGTCGATCGCCCTGGGCCGGATGGTCGGCAAGCAGACCGTGACCCGCACGGTCACCAACGTCAGCGACAAGACCAGCACGTACTCCTCGTCGGTGCAGGCCCCGCCGGGCTACCAGGTCACTGTCACCCCGACCAGGATGCAGATCCGTCCCGGTCACAGCGCCCGCTTCACGGTGCAGGTCACCAACACCGGCGGCCAGTTCGACACCTGGGCCGACGGCTCGCTGACCTGGCGCGACCAGTTCGAGCACGAGGTACGCAGCCCGCTGGTGGTGCACAACTCCGGGCTGGTCGTCCCCGACGCCATCGCTGGCAAGGGCACCTCCGGCAGCGTCCGGATCGCCGCGGAGGTCGGTTACCGGGGTCAGCTGATCTCCCAGCTCTCCGGCCTGACCTCGGGCACCAGCAACGTGGTGACCCTCCAGGGCGACGGGCCGAGCTGGGACTGGAGCACGTCGAACAACCTGCCGGTGCCGCTGCCCGCGTCGATCAGCAGGACCACCCTGCACGTGCCGGCCGGCACCCGCAACCCGCTCGTCCAGGTGACGTCGGAGCGGCCCACCTGCTCCCACATCGACTGGGACGACGAGGAGGGGGTGATGGAGTGCACCGAGTTCAGCCTCAACGTCTATGACAAGGACGGGAAGTTCGTCACCGCCACGGCCAGCGGCCGGGACGGCGCCAAGGTGACGCTGCCGGACGGCGCCGGGGACTACATCGTGGTCGTCGAGCAGGAGTTCACCGAGAACATCCCGTCCGGCGCGAACGCGTACACCATCACCAGCTACCTGCCGGGTGCGCCGGGCACCTCCACCGGCCGGTTCACCATCGACCCGAAGCAGCGCGCCGTGCAGCCGGGCGCGACGGCGAACCTGACAGTGCGCTGGTCCGGTCTCGTGCCGGGGCAGCGCTACCTGGGAGTGCTGGAGTTCCGCAACGGTGACGGATCGCTGAAGACCGTGCCGGTCACCGTCCAGTCCTGACGGTACCGATGGGCCGGCGGCCCGACGTGTGACCCAGGTCACCGTCGGTCCGCCGGCCCGTCGTCGCTCCGGGCAGAGGTGATCTGCTCGGCCCACGGTGATCGACGGCGACGAAACCAGGACCCGGGGCGGCGGGGGCTTGACTCCCGTCCGCCCCGAACGTCTGCGCGGGCCCGTCGCCTTCGTCGGACGAACGGCCGAACTGGCCCAGCTCCGCCGGCTCGTCGAGGACCCGCCCTGCCTGATCCTGTTGGAGGGCGAGCCCGGCATCGGCAAGAGCCGGCTGGTCGCCGAGCTGCTCACCGACCTTCCCGGCCGACACCTGGTCGGCGAGTGCGACGACGTGCCGGAGCCCTTTCCGCTCGGCGTGCTGCTGGACGCGATCCGGGGCAGCGCCGACCGCCTCGGTCCAGCTCAGTCCGGTGGCCGGCGCCCTCGCGCCGCTGCTACCCGAACTGGCCGACGCGCTGCCCGCCGCGCCACCCGCGTTGACCGACCCGGCGGCCGAGCGGCATCGGCTGCTGCGGGCGGTCGCCGCGGTGCTGGCCGCGCTGAGCCCGGCCACGCTGCTGCTCGAGGACCTGCACTGGGCCGACCCGGCGACCTGCGAGTTCCTCGGCTACCTGGCCACCCACCCGGTGGACGGGTTGGCCGTGGTGCTGACCGCCCGGGCGGCGATCGCCGGTGGCAGTACGCCGATCCACGACGCCCTGGCGCGGACTCCCCCATGGAGTGTCACCCGCGTCCCGCTCGGCCCGCTGGACGCCGACGACGTGCGCCGGCTGGCGCCCGCACCCTGCGCCTCGATGATCCGCCGCGACAGCTGACCGCCACCCTGCTCGACCGCACCGCCGGCATCCCGTTCGTGGTGGAGGAGGTGCTGCGTACGCTCGCCGAGCGGGGCGGCGATCCGTTGGCGGACGACAGTGTCCCGTTCGTCCTACGAGACGTGCTGCTCTGGCGGTTGCGCCCGCTCGACGAGGTCACCCGGGAGGTGCTCGGCGCCGCAGCCGTGCTGGGGCTGACGCCGGACCAGCGCATTCTCGCCGCCGTGCTCAACCTGGACCGGGTGGCGATCGGCGCGGCGTTGACCACGGCGCACCGGGCCGGCCTGCTGCACGACGCCGGGGACGGCCTGCGCTTCCGCCACGACCTGGCCCGGCAGGTGGTGTACGACCTGGTGCCCCGGGAGAGCCGGGAGTGGCTGCACCTGCGGGTCGCCCGGGTGCTGGAGCAGGAGCTGCCGAAGCCGGTCGCGCAACTGGCGCACCACTACCGTCGGGCCGGCAGCGGCGCCGACTTCGTCCGTAACGCCGAGGCGGCCGCCGACCTGGCCACCGAGCGCGGCGACGACGCGACCGCCGCGAGCTTCCTGCTCCAGACCATGGACATCGCCGAGCTTCCCCGACCGGTCCGGGTCCGGCTCGCCGCGAAACTGGGCCGTTCGGCCATCGACGGGCTCAGCCAGGCGGAGGCCATCCCGGTGCTGGAACGGCTGCTCGCCGACCGACGGTTGCCGCCCGGTGCCCGTGGCGAGTTGGGTCTGGTACTCGGCCGGATGCTGCGACAGCAGGGCGAGGCGCTGCGCGGGTACACCGAGATCGAGCGGGCCGTGCCGTACCTGCGCGCGCCGCGCCGCAAGGCCCCGGCGCTCGCCGTGCTGGCGGCCCCGGACACCGTGGTCGGCCGGCACGTCGACGACCACCTCGCCCGCTGCGCGGAGGCGGAGAGCGCGGCGACGGCCAGCGGCGATCCGGCGGCGCACCTCGCGGTCCGCATCGCCCGGGCCTCGCTGCTCCTGGAGCTGGGGGACCCGGCCGCCTGGGCGATCATCACGGAGCTACGCGCGTCCGCCGAGTTGGCCGACCGGCCCCGCGAACACGCGCGAGCCTGCCTGAACTGGGCGCAGGGCGCGTTGCACGCCGGGCACCCGGAGCAGGCCGAGGCGCTCCTGGCGACCGGCCGGGCGCTGGTCGACGAGACCGGGTACGAGCGGTTGACCGCCCTGGTGGAGGCGACCCAGTTGTCGCTGGACCGGGCCGCCGGCCGGCTGGACGGGCTCGCCGAACGGCTCACCCGGCTGGTCGCCAGCGCCGAGCGGATGCCGGTCACCCTGCTGGACGCGCGGGCCGAACTGGCCACCGTGCTGGCGCTCACCGCCACCGCCGAACGAGCTGGCAGCACCGGGGGGCACGACAGTCCCGACAGCCGCGCCGAGGGATGCGCCGGGCTCGGCGACAGCGACAGAGGCCGCGACGAGGTGGAGTCGGCCGAGCGGGCGCTGCGCGAGGTGGTCGCCGACGCCCGGCGGGTGGGCGCGATCTGGCCGCTGGTGCAGGCACTCTCGGCGCTGGCCCGACTGACGGTGGCCGAGCGACCGGACGAAGCGGTCCGGCACGCGGCGGAGGCGCTGTCAGTGGTACGCGGAAAGGGCATCCTGGCGTGGGCCGCCGACGCGGTGCTGGTGCTGGCCGAGGCCGCGGCCGCGAAGGGTGAACCGGCGCGGGCCGCGGCGGCCGTCGCCGAACTGGAAGCCGGGATCGCCGGCCGTGACACGCCCCTCGCCCGGGCCACAGTGCGCCGATGCCGCGAACTCGTCCCGGCCTGAACCGGCCGGACGGATGGTGCGGGTGGCGGGCCGCCGGGTCCGTCTCCAGAAGTCTGCGGCGTTACCGGCTCGTCGCCGCGCCGTGCCGGGCAACAGCGGCCCGCCCGGTGTCAGCGGACGATCCGCACCACCTGCTCGGTCTGGGCGAATTCGCAGTTCGCCCCCGGACAGGCGGAGATCGACGCCAGCAGCAGCGCCTCGCCGGTGCGGAACGGAACACCGGCCACATCGGCCTGGAAGAACGCCGACAACGGCTGTGTCTGACCGGTACAGGTCCAGGAAGGGTACTGCCCTTCGGACGCGTAGGCGATGCGGTTCCCGACCGCCTGGGTGATCCTGGCCCGCACCTCGCCGTAGGCGCCCTCGTCACAGGTCACCACGTAGTCCAGGCGCAGACCGGCGCCCTTGGCCACCAGGGTCACCGAGGTGATCTGGAGGGTGGGGGTGGCGGCGGCCGCCGGAGCGGCGCCCACGAGCACGAGCATCGGCAGCGCGAGGGCCAGGGCCATCGCGGTCAAGCGGCGGGTGCGTGGCATCGGACGGGCTCCGTCTCCGGTGGCCCCAACCGCCCGCGGTGGACGGAGGACGACCGACTCACATCATCGACCTCCACCACTGGCCCAGTCAACGCCCCGGACCTCGACCCGCCGGTCGCGGGACCACCAGCCCTCCCGCCGGCCGGTGCAGGGGAAACCGAGGTGGCGAGCCGCCGCCACACCTGGCCGGCGGCTCGCCACCCGCGGATCAGAGAACGATCTGGTGCACCCGGTCGTCCACCCCGCGCACCGCCAGCCAGGCGCTGCCGTTGGCACCGGCCGCGGCCCCGGGGGCACCCCGGAACGCGTCGGTGGCGAACTCACCGCGTCGGAACCAGCCGCCCCAGGCGCCATCGGTCAGGTTGCGCTGCCAGAGCCGGTTGTCGGCGGCCAGCGCGAACAGGTAGACCCGGCCGGCGGTGGCAAGCAGGGTCGGGCTGCCGCTGGTGGTACCGCCCAGGTTGGTCCAGGTCGACCAGGTGGTACCGGTCCGGCTGCTCCACCACACCTCGTCGGTGCGACTACGGACCGCCACGTGCAGCACGCCGGCGTCGTCGACGACAGCGCTCGGCCGACCGTAGAACGGCCGGTTGTCCGGAGCCCCGACACCGGTCCAGCCGGCGCTCGGCGTACGCGACCAGAGCTTGCCGTCGGCGCCCCGGGCGAGCAGCGTCCACTGGGTCGGGTTGGTCCAGGCCACCGTGGGCGCGTCGGTCAACGTGCCACCGAGGCTGCGCCACGGTCCCCACCCACCGGCGACGTAACTGCGCTGCCAGGCCGCGTTGTCGGTGCCCCGGACGAAGACGTCGAGCCGCCCGTCGGCGGAGCCGTACGCGGCGGGCTGGCCGAGGATCCGGCCGCCGATCGGGCCGCCGAGCGAGGTCCAGCGGGTGCCCCACGTCGCACCGGAGCGGGTGTTGACGGCCAGCGCACCGGAAGCGTCACGGACGAAGGCGGTGGCGTGCGTGTCGTCCACCCGGACCAGCGCCGGACTGGCGCTGGCGCTGCCGCCGAGGTCGGCACCGGCGACCTGGTCGGTGCCGGTGAGGCCGAGCATGGCCACCCCGTGCGCCGGCACCTCGACGGTGTACGAGCCGGTGAACGGCTGCACCCCGGCGGTGCCCGGCTGGGCGTCCACGGTGCTGCGGGTCCACAGGTCACGGACGCGAACCGACCCGCCGAGCGCCACGTCGGCGAAGTTCACAGTGATCTGCTGGGCGGTGTCGTGCCGGTTCAGCAGCGCGACCGCACGCTTGCCGGCACCGGTGAGCACCTTGCTCCAGACCTGCGCGTCGGTGCCGGTGTCGGCGACCTTCACGCCCTGCCGCACCAGCGGGTCCTGGTCCACCGCGATGATCTCCGGGTTGGTCAGCGCCGAGATCATCTCCTGCGGCAGGCCACGCGGATCGGAGCCGATCACCAGCGGTGCGGCCATGATGGCCCACATGCCGAGCTGCGTCTTGGACTCCTCCAGGCTCAACTCGTACCCACCGCCGGGCAGTGGACGCATCGGCAGCAGGTAGTCCGGGTCGTTGTAGTGCCCCGGCCCGGTGGCCGCCGGGTGGTACGCGTTGACGTCCATGTTGCGCAGCACCCACGGGAACGCCCACTGCGGGCTCGGGTCGGTGAGCCCCACGTCGGTGTAGGTCCGCCACGAGTCGGCGATGGTGGGCGCGTACGTGTAGCTCCAGGTGGAGAGCTGCTCGGGGGTGTACGGGCCGCCACCCCAGTCGGAGCTGACCGGGTTGCAGATGTTCAGCAGCATCGGCCGGGGCGACTGTCGTACCGCCTCGGCAAGCTCGCGGAAGGTGGTCTCCGGGTCCAGGCCGGCGGCCCGGCCGCAGAGCCAGTCGGCCTTGAGCGCGTCGAAGCCCCAGCCGGCGAACTGGGCGACGTCGGCCTGGTAGTGGCCGTTGCTGCCGAGCCCGCACTGCCCCGGCAGGTACGGTCCGGCGTCGGTGTAGATGCCGGCCTTCATCCCCTTGCTGTGGATGTACGCGGCCAGCGCGGCCATGCCACCGGGGAAGCGGGCGGGGTCGGCGACGAGCTGGCCGGCCTCGTTGCGCGGGGTCGGCGCGGCCCAGTTGCCGTCGATCCAGACATAGGTGTAGCCGGCGTCGCGCAGGCCACTGCTGACCATATGGTCGGTGACCGACCGGACCTCGGCCTCGGTGGGATCGCCACCGAGCCCGAAGTAGGTGTTCCAGCCCTGGTAGGGCGTCGGGGCGAGGCCGCTGTTGAAGTAGGTCGGCGCGCCCTGGTCCTCCGCGCCGGTGGCGGCCGGGGCGTGGCCGGGACGGCCGGGCCCATGATCGGCCGGTGGCGGGGCGGCGTGGGGTGGACCGGCCATCGCCGGCATGGGGCTGGCCAGGCCCAGGCCGAGCACGGCCAGGGTTGCGGTCAGCGGTCGGTTCAGGCGCATGGAGGTACTCCTGTCCCTCGGGGGCGGGGGGTGGTGGTGCTCCGGCCTCAGTCGCGGGTCAGCACGATGAGGTCGGCGTCGTGGGTCGGGCTCCACTGCACGGGCAGGCCGACCGCGCCGAGGTGGCTGCCGGAGTAGCGCTGGTCGCCGTGGGCGTACCGGGCGGTCGGGTCGAGGCCCCGCAGGGGCAGCCGGACCGGGCGGGACGGCAGCAGGCCGGCACCGTCGAGCCGGCCGGTGTGCCAGGCCAGGACGACCACCGGGCCCTGGTCCGGCGCGGTGTACTGCACGGCACAACGGGCCTGGTCGGGGCCACCGATCAGGTGCACCTCGCCGGTCGTGATGACGTCCCGGATCTCCTTGTAGCGCTCGATCCAGCCGGCCGCCTCGGCCCGCTCCTGCGGTGTCCACGCCCGGATGTCCGCGCCGATGCCGAGCACGCCGGCCATCGCTAGAACGAACCGGAACGCCAGCGTTCGCGGCCGGCGGTCGAACAGGCCGGGCGCGTCGGTGACCCAGGAGCTGAGCAGGTGTGGTGCGTTGGCGTGCAGGAAGCCGTACTGGATGGCCAGCCGGTCCAGCGGGCCGGTGTTGTCACTGGGCCAGAAGACGTCGGAGCGGGCGGCCATCGCCAGGTCGGTCCGCGCGCCACCACCGGCACACGCCTCGATCAGCACACCGGGGTGGTCCCGGCGCAGCCGCTCGTAGATCCGGTGCAGGTTGGCGACGTGCGCGCCGTCCAGGTCGAGCGGGCCGACCCCACCCGGCCGACCCGGCTCGGTACGCGGCCGGTTGAAGTCCCACTTCAGGTAGTCGATGTCGTACCGGCGCAGCAGACCGTCCACAGTGGAGTGCACGAACTCGGCGACCTCCGGTCGACCCAGGTCGAGCAGGTACTGGTTGCGCACCGGGGTGAGAGGTCGGCCGTCCACCGAGTAGACCCACTCGGGGTGCTGGGCGTAGAGGTTTGACTTCGGGTTGACGCACTCGGGTTCGACCCAGAGCCCGAAGTTCAGCCCGAGCGCCCGGACGTCGGCGATGAACGCGTCGAACCCGGCCGGGAACTTCGCCGGGTCGGGCGTCCAGTCACCCAGCCCAGCGGTGTCGTCGTTGCGGCCGACGAACCAGCCGTCGTCCACGACGAACGTCTCCACGCCCAGTTCGGCGGCGATCCGGGCGAGCGCGAGCTGACTCTCCGCCTCGACCGCGAAGTAGGTCGCCTCCCAGGAGTTGTAGAGCACCGGGCGCGGGGTGAGCCGGTCGGCGGCCAGCAGCCGCTGGTGGGTGTGCCAGACCCGGGCCAGCCCGTCCAGGCCGTCCGGGCTGTACGCCCCGGTGACCACCGGCAGGGTCAGCCGCTCGCCGGAGGCCAGCTCCAGCGGGCCGTCGACCAGCTGACGGCCGACCTGGACCCGGGTCAGGCCACCGGTGTCCCGCTCGGCGGTGATCTGCCACGAACCGGTCCAGGCCAGTGCCATCCCCCAGACCGAGCCCTCCGGCTCGGCGGTGTCCCGGACCGCCAGCCAGGGCACGTGCAGGTGCCCGGGTACGCCCTGGGAGCTGCCGATCCGGAACGCGCCGTGGCCCAGCTCGACATGGGAGAGCTGGAACTCCTGCGCCCACTGCCCCCACTGGTGACTGAGCAGCGCGCCGTGCGGCGTCGGTACGCAGAACCCACCGGACGAGGCCCGGACCACCCGCAGCGGGCCGGTGCCGTCGTTGGTCAGCTCCACCCAGCGCTGCACCACGTCGGTGCCGGCGGGCACCCGGTAGTGCACTGTGGCGCGCAGCCCGGTGCCCGGGTCGGCGAAGTCGACGGCCAGCTCCCGCTGGTCGGCGTCGACCCGCGCGTCGGTGTGCACGAAGCCCACCCGGCGCTGCCCGTTCGAGGTCTCGATCACCAGATCGGCGCCGGTGAACGGGCGGTCGGCGTCGGTCGCGTACTCGATGGGGGCGGCGTCCCCGGCGGTGAGGAACGGCACCGGGCCGTCGTACCCGACCGGCGAGGGGCCGTCGGAGACGCCGTGCGGCCCCCACGCGACCAGTTCCAGCCAGCGGCCGTGCGCGGGCACCCGCACCGTGTACTCCGTGTGCGCGCCACGCAGCGTCCAACGCTGCCCCGGCGCGGCGGTCACTTGACCGCTCCCAGCGCCAGGCCGGAGACGAAGTGCCGCTGGAAGCGCAGGAAGACCGCGACGGTGGGGACGGCCGCGATGACCGTGCCGGCGGCGATGACGTTCCAGGAGGAGACGAACTGCCCCTGTAGCGCGAGCAGCGCCGGGGTGACAGGCATGTTGTCGTCGGTACGTAGCACGGTGATCGCCCAGAGTAGGTCGTTGAAGATCCAGGTGAAGGAGAGCGCGCCGAGCGCGGCCAGCGCGGGCCGGGTCAGCGGCAGCATCACCCTGGTGAAGATCTGCGCGGTGCCGGCACCGTCGATGGTGGCCGCCTCCTGGATCTCACCCGGCAGGTCCCGCATGAAGCCGTGCAGGACGAAGGTGTAGAAGCCGAGCCCGAAGCCGACCTGCACCGCGATCAACGCCCAGAGCGTGTCGTAGAGGCCGGTCAGCTCGCTGAACTTGGCCACCGGGATGAGCAGGATCTGCGGCGGCAACAGGTTGCCGGCGAGCATCAGCAGCAGGATGGTCCGCCGCCCGGGAATCCGGAAGCGGCTCAGGGCGAACGCGGCCATCGCGGCCAGCGCGAGGCTCAGCAGCACCGACGGAACGGTGACCAGCATGCTGTTGATCAGTGCACGCAGCTCGCCGCCGTCGGTCCACGCCTGCCGGTAGGTGTCCAGGGTGAAGGACCGGGGCAGGCTGCCGACGCCGTGCGCGGCGATGTCGTCGAACGACCGGGTGGACATCACCACGACCCAGAGCACCGGGCCCAGCCAGAGCAGCGAGAGCAGGATCATGCCGGTGTGGAAGGCCCCGGTACGGAGCTTGTTCATCAGGCTTCCTCCCGGAACGCGCGGACCAGGTAGCCGAGGATGACGGCCAACGCGAGCACGAAGATCACGACGGCGATCGCGGAGGCGTAGCCCAGCCGCAGGCTCTGGAACGCGGTCGAGTACATGTAGGTGCTGAGCAGCTCCGACGAGTGGTACGGGCCGCCCTTGGTCAGCGACCAGACGATGTCGAACGAGCGCAGCGAGTCGATCACGATGACCGAGAGCACGACGGCGTTGACCCCCTTCATCTGGGGGATGGTGACGTGCCGCAGCCGCTGCCAGGAGTTGGCGCCGTCCATCCGGGCGGCCTCGTGCAGTGCCGGGTCGATCGCCTTGAGGCCGGCCAGGAAGAGCACCATCACGTACCCGATCTGCCGCCACAGCGCGGGCAGGATCACCGCGTACAGGGCGGTCTGCGGGTCGGCGAGCCAGGGCCGGATCAGGTGTTCCAGGCCGACCGCCCGCAGCAGCGTGTCGGCGATGCCGTCGGGCTGGTAGAAGACCCGCCACACCAGGGCGGTCACCACCAGCGAGAACACCACCGGGGTGAAGAGCGCGGCCCGGTAGAACCCGACGCCGCGCCGCTCCTTCTGCAACAGCAGCGCCATGCCGAAACCGCCGAGCACGGAGAGGCCGCCGAAGAGCACCAGCCAGATCACGGTGTTGACCAGCGCGCCCCGGAAGGTGGCGTCGCCGGCCAGCTCGACGTAGTTGTCGGTGCCGACGAAGGTCGGCGACGTCATCCCGTCCCAGCGGGTGAGGGAGAACCAGAAGCCCTGGATCGCCGGCCAGAAGACCCAGACGCTCTCGACCGCGAACGGTACGAGGACGAACGCCACCAGCAGCGGCGACAGTCGAGCCGACCGTCGCCGCCGCTGGGTGGGGGTGACCGAGGTCGTGGAGATCGTTGCTGTCACGTCAGCCCTTGAAGACCTTCTCGGCGCCGGCCTGCCACTCCCGCAGGATCGCGTCGATCTGGTCCGGCTTGTCGATGAACTTGGTCAGCGCGGTGTCCGCGGTCGGCTGGAGCGCGTCGCTGGAGTCGCGGTTGAAGAACTGGGTCAGCTCCTTGGCCTCGTCCAGCATCGCCTTGCCCTTGGCCACCAGCGGCGAGTCGGACGCCTTGGCCTTGGGGTTGGCCGGCAGCACGATGCCGGAGCTGGCCTTGACGTACGCCTCCTGGGCCTCGACCCCGGCGAGGTAGCCGAGCAGGGCCCTGGCGCCGGTCGGGTTGGCGGTCTTCGCGCTGGCGAAGAAGCCGTCCGTCGGCGCCTCCTCGGCCAGCGGGACCGCCGGGTCGATGATCGGGAACCGGAAGAAGTCCAGGTCACCGAGGGCGTCCTTGGGCGCCGCGTCGGCGAAGAACGTGCCGATCAGGAACATGCCGGTCTTGCCGGCCAGCAGCGCGGTGGTCGCCTCCTGGAACGGGTACGCCTTGCCCTTGGGGTCGAAGTAGGGCAGGACCTCGCGCCAGCGGGTGAAGACCGCCTTGACCTTGGGGTCGTCGAAGCGCTGCTTGCCGGCGAGCAGCTCGCGGTGGAACGGCGCGCCGTTGATCCGGATGTTGAGGTAGTCGAACCAGGCCGAGGCCACCCACGGGGTGTCGCCGAGCCGATGCCGATCGGCGGAACGCCCTTGCTCTTCAGCGTCTCGCAGAGCGCCAGGAAGTCGGCCCAGGTCTTCGGCTCCTGCACGCCCCACTTGGCGAAGTTGGACTTGCGGTAGAAGAAGCCCCACCAGTAGTTGTTCATCGGCACGAAGATCTGCTTGCCGCTGGCGTCGGTGGAGAGGGTGCGCAGCGACTGCGGGTAGTCGCCGAGCGTCTTCCAGACGTCGGAGACGTCCAGCAGCAGGTTCTTGCTGGCGTAGTCGTTGGCGACCGAGCCCGCGTACCAGGTGTAGAGGTCCGGCGGGTTCGCCGAGGTCAGGTAGGTCGGCAGCTGGGTCCGGAAGGTCTCCGAGGCGATGGTGTTCAGGCTCGCCGTGCCCTTGCCCTGGGCGTTGAAGTTCGCGATCAGCTTCTCCATCGCCGCCTTGGCCTGCGGCGAGGAGAGGTTGGACTGGATCGTGACCGCGCCCGAGCCGCTGCTCGTCGCCGGTCCGCTGGCGGAGCTGGCGCACGCGCTGAGGAACGAGCTGGCGCCGAGCGCGCCCAGGCCGGCGAGCCCAAGGTGGCCAAGGAATCGCCGGCGACCGGGGTCGAAGTCGCTCACGAGGTATCCCTTCCTCTACGACACTCAGCGTCACCGCGCGATGTGTCGTCCATGTGAATGCTGTGACGAGAAGGTTGCATCGGCCGCCGCCGGCTGTCAAGATATCTTCGTAATTAATGGTTAGTTGAGATCAAGGCGAGGGTCAGGTGGATCAGCCTATGCGCCGGCTGGAAGGCAAGAACGCGCTGGTCACCGGTGCGATGGGTGGGATCGGCGCGGCCACCGCCCGGCGGCTCGTCGCCGAGGGAGCCGCCGTCACGCTCTTCGACGTGGCCGACCCGACCCCGCTGGCCGAGGAGTTGACCGCCAGCGGCGGTCGAGCACTGTCCGTAATGGGCGATGTCAGCGACGAGGCCGACTGGGCGACTGCCGTCGCCGCCACCCGGGACCACCTCGGCCCGGTCGACATCCTGGTCAGCACCGCGTACGCGGTGCGGGTCGCTGCGGCGCACGAGACCAGCCGACAGTCCTGGGACCACCAGCTCGGGGTCAGCCTGACCGGCTCCTTCCTCGGCGTCCGCGCCTGCCTGGACGACCTGCGGGCGCGCTCGGGCGCGGTGGTGCTGATCTCCTCGGTGCACGCGCTGGTCGGGCTGCCCGGCCGACCCGCGTACGCCGCGGCCAAGGGTGGCCTGGTCGCGCTCGGCCGCCAGCTCGCCGTGGAGTACGGCCCGCAGGTGCGGGTCAACACCGTGCTGCCCGGGCCGATCCTCACCGCCGCCTGGGCCGACGTGTCCGAAGAGGACCGGCGGCAGAGTGTCGCGGAGACCGTGGCCAAACGCTTCGGCACCCCGGACGAGGTGGCCGCGACGATCGCCTTCCTCGCCTCACCGGACGCCGCCTACGTCACCGGCGCGAGCCTCGTGGTGGACGGTGGCTGGACAGCGGTGAAAGCCTCGGCCTGAGAGATCGATACCGACCAGCGAAAAGGCCAGGAGCATTGGCACAGTACGCACGCCGCGGCATCCACGGGCAGACCGTCGAAGCGATCGCCCGTCGCATCCTCACCGGTGAGATCGCCGCCGGCGCGACCCTGAACCTCGTCGCGTTGCAGGAGGAGTTCGACGTCAGCCTGACCGCGCTCCGCGAGGCGCTGAAGGTCCTCTCCGCCAAGGGCATCGTCGACGCCCGGCAGAAGCGCGGCACCTTCGTCCGACCCCGGGCGGACTGGAACCTGCTCGACGGTGACGTGATCCGCTGGCAGTTCGCCGAGGGCACCGACCAGCGCTTGCTCGACCAGTTGCACGAGGTGCGCGCCATCATCGAGCCGGCCGCCGCACGACTGGCCGCCACCCGCGCCACCGACGACGACGTGGCCGCGCTGGACCGGGCCCTCACCGAGATGGCCGAGGCCGACGGGGACCCCGCCGCCGCCATCGCGGCCGACCTCGCCTTCCACCGTGCGCTGCTCGCCGCCACCCACAACGAGCTGTTGGAGCGGATGGAGGTGGTGATGGAGACCGGGCTCGCCGAACGGGACCGTCTGGTGCACGGCGGCACCGCGCACGACGACCCGGTGCCCAGCCACCGCGCGGTGGTCGACGCGCTACGCGAGCGGGACGAGACGGCGGCCGAGACCGCGATGCGTGAGTTGCTGGACAAGGCCGTCCGCGACGTCGAGAAGGCACGGGGACGAAGGGGCAGTCAGTGAAGATCGAGCGGATCGAGACCTTCCTGGTCGCGCCACGGTGGTTGTTCTGCCGGGTGGAGACCGACGACGGGCTGGTCGGGTGGGGTGAACCGGTGGTCGAGGGCCGCGCCGAGGTGGTGCGCAGCGCGGTCGAGGTGCTCTCCGAATACCTGATCGGCGCGGACCCGCTGCGGATCGAGCAGCACTGGCAGGTGCTCACCAAGGGTGGCTTCTACCGAGGAGGCCCGATCCTCTCCAGCGCGGTCGCCGGCCTCGACCAGGCACTCTGGGACATCGCCGGGCAGGCGTACGGCGCGCCGGTGCACGCGCTGCTCGGCGGGCCGGTCCGGGACCGGGTGCGGATCTACTCGTGGATCGGCGGCGACGAGCCCGACGAGGTGGCCGACGCCGCCGCCGCGCAGGCCGCCGCCGGTCTCACCGGGGTCAAGATGAACGCCTGCGGGCAGCTCTCGCCGATCCCCACCTCGGCCGAGGTGGACGCGATCATCGGTCGGGTCGCCGCCGCCCGCGAGGCGCTCGGCCCGGACCGGGACATCGCGCTGGACTTCCACGGCCGGGCCGGGCTGGCCGCGGTACGCCGGATCCTGCCCGAGCTGACCGCCCTGCGCCCCTTCTTCGTGGAGGAGCCGGTCCTGCCCGACCAGGCCCACCACCTGGGCGACATCGTGGCCAGCACGCCGATCCCGGTGGCCACCGGCGAACGGCTCTACGGCCGCTCCGAGTTTCTCGGCCCGTTGCGGGCCGGGGTCACGGTGGTCCAACCGGACCTGTCGCACGCCGGGGGGATCTCCGAGGTCCGCCGGATCGCCGCGCTGGCCGAGACGTACGGCGCGCTGCTCGCCCCGCACTGCCCACTCGGCCCGATCTCGCTGGCGGCCAGCCTCCAGGTGGCCTTCGCGACGCCGAACTTCCTGATCCAGGAGCAGAGCATCGGCATCCACTACAACGCCGGCTCGGAGTTGCTTGACTATCTGGTCGACCCGGAGCCGTTCCGGTTCGTGGACGGGCACATCGCCCGGTTCGACCGGCCCGGGTTGGGCATCACCGTCGACGAGGCAGCGGTCCGCAAGGCCGCCCAGACCCCACACGCCTGGCGCAACCCGGTCTGGCAGCACACCGACGGGTCGTTCGCCGAGTGGTGACCGGCGCGAAGCCGGTGGCGCTGCGGGTGGCGTACGACGCGGCGCACGGCGGACGGTGGACGAGCCTGCACGGCGGCGGTCGGGAGTGGCTCTGGCGTGGCCCGGAGCCCGGCCGGAACGAGGTACGCCCCGACGACGCGTTCGTCGACGCCGGCGGGCTGGAGGAGTGCCTGCCCACCGTGCGCGGCGAGCCGGACCACGGTGAGGTGTGGTCGCGGCCGTGGCGGAGCGCCGGCCCGGGAACCGTGGTCGTCGAGCGGCCGGCCTTCACGCTGAGCCGCCGGATCACCGACGACGGCGGCGTGGTGGTGGCCGACTACCGGCTCGCCGCCGACCCTGGGCACCGGTTCGTCTGGGCCGCGCACGCCCTGCTCGGCCTCTCCCCCGCCGCCCGTCTCGACGCGCCCACCGGCACCACCACCCGACTGCACCCGGAGGCCGCCGCGCTGCTACCGCCGGGCAGCTGGCCCACCGGCGAGCCCTGGCTGGCCGGGCCGTGGCCGGCCCCCGCCGGGCTGACCCTGGACACCTTCGGCCCGGACGACGGGACAGCGCTCGGCGCGGTGCTGCTGGACTGCCCTCGGGTCCAGGTGACCGACGGCGTCGACCGGCTGACCCTTGAGCTGGAGTGCGCCGACCAACCCCGCAGCACGGCCCTCTGGCGCAACCTGGGCGGCTGGCCGGCCGACGCCCCCTACCGCAGCATCGGCGTCGAACCGATGCTCGGTGCCGCCTTCGACCTGGCCGACGCCGGCCCCACCGACGCGGCGGTCGTGCCACCCGCCGGTGAGGTCACCTGGCGACTCACCATTTCCGCCCACCGCATCCACTGAGGACACCTGTGATGAACCTGCTCGACGAGCTGCGTACCCATCGGCTGTTGGCCATCGTGCGCGGCCCGGACCCGGCGGCGGCGCTGACCGCCGTGCTCACCCTGGCCGAGAGCGGCGTCGCGCTCGTCGAGATCTCGTTGACCAGCGCCGACGCGCTCGGCACCATCCGGCGGGCCCGGGCCACCCTCGGCCCGGACTTCGCCCTGGGGGCGGGCACCGTGCTCAGCGCCGAGGACGCCCACGCGGCGGCCGACGCGGGCGCGGGTTTCCTGGTCACCCCGGCGCTCGCGCCGAGTCTCGCCGAGGGCGGCCGGCTCGGGCTGCCGGTGCTCGCCGGTGCCCTCACCCCCACCGAGGTGGTGCAGGCCACCGGTGGCGGCGCCACCGCGGTCAAGCTGTTCCCGGCCTCCCTCGGCGGCCCCGACTACCTCGGCGCTCTGCGGGACCCGTTCCCCGGCACCCCGATCGTGCCGGTCGGCGGGGTCGACGCGACCGGCGCACGGCGCTACCTGGACCGGGGTGCGGTCGCGGTCGGTGTCGGTTCCCCGCTGCTCGGTGACGCCGTCCGGGGCGGCGACCCGGCGGCGCTGCGCGAGCGCGCCGCCGCCTTCCTCACGGCGGTCCGGCCGTGACCGACCTGCTCACGCTCGGCGAGACGATGGCGGCCTTCCGCACCACCGGCCCGCTGCGGCTGGGCGGCACCGCCGGGATCTCCGTCGCCGGGTCCGAGTCGAACGTGGCGATCGGCCTGGCCCGGCTCGGCCACCAGGCCGCCTGGGTCGGCGTCACCGGCGCCGACGAGCCCGGCGAGCTGGTCCGCCGCACGCTGCGCGCGGAAAATGTCGACCTCACCTGGTCCCGGGTCGACGCCACCGCCCCCACCGGGCTGATCCTCTTCGAGAATCGGGTCGCCGACATCAACCGGGTCACCTACCACCGCGCCGGGTCGGCCGGCTCCCGGCTGCGCCCGGAGGACGTGGCCGGCGCCTTCGACGCGGCCGGGCCACCACCCCGGCTGCTGCACGTCACCGGCATCACCTGCGCGCTGGGCGACGAGCCGTACCGGGCGGTGGTGGCGGCGGTGCGCCGCGCCCGGGCGGCGGGCAGCACCGTCTGCCTGGACGTCAACCACCGACAGCGGCTCTGGTCGGTGGCCGAGGCCGCCGCCGCGCTGCGACCCCTGCTGCCCTCGGTCGACCTGGTGATCGCCTCCGACGACGAGCTGGCTGTGCTGTCCGACGAGACCGACCCGGCCCGGGCGCTGCTCTCCGCCGGGGTGACCGAGGTCGTGGTCAAGCACGGGGCCGGCGGGGCGACCAGTCACCGCGCCACCGGCACCGTCCACCGTCCAGCCCGGACGGTGCCGGTGGTGGACACCGTCGGCGCGGGCGACGCCTTCGTGGCCGGGCTGCTCTCCGGCTGGCTCGACGGCGCGACCCGCCGGACCGCCTGGACCGGGCCGTCACCACCGGCGCGTTCGCGGTCGCCACCCGGGGCGACTGGGAGGGCCTGCCCGACCGGAACGAGTTGGCGCTGCTGGACCACGAGCCGGGCGGTACGGTCCGCTGACGATCCTTTGGAGGAGCACCATGGAGCTGACCGAACCGACCGTCTGGAGCAGCGACCGGCTTGAGCTGGGCGAAGGGCTGCGCTGGGTCGACGACCGCCTGGTCCTCGTCGACCTGCTGGCCGGACGACTGTTGGAGACCGACGGCGACGCCCCCGCCCCACTGCGCGAGGTGCGCCGTCTCGACGTACCGCTCGGCGCGGTCGCCCCGGTGGCCGGCCGACCCGGGGAGTGGCTGGCCGCCGCCGGGACCGGCGTCACGGTGCTGCCCGCCACCGGCGACGCCCGACCGGTCGCCGACCTGGTCGGTGCCGCACCCGAGCCCACCCGGATGAACGACGCGGTCGCCGACCCGCACGGCCACTTCTGGGCCGGCAGCATGACGTACGCGGCGGTGCCCGGCGAGGGCACGCTGTACCGGCTCACCCCGGGCGCGGCGCCGGTGCCCGCGGTGACCGGGCTGACCATCCCGAACGGGCCGGCGTTCGACGCCGCCGGCACCACCATGTACCTGGCCGACACGCCGCGCGGCGAGATCGACAGGTTCACCGTCGACCCCGCGACCGGGGCCCTGCACGGGCGGGAGCCGTTCCTGCGGCTGCCCGCCGCCGACGGCGGCCCGGACGGCATGACTGTCGACGCGGCCGGTCATCTCTGGATCGCGCTCTGGGGCGGCTCCGCGGTACGCCGCTACCGGCCGGACGGCACCCTCGACCGGGAAATCAGGCTGCCGGCCCAGCAGCCGGCCGGCATCTGCCTGGGCGGCCCCGGCCTGCGCAGACTCTTCATCGGCACCGCCAGGGTGGGGTTGGACCGGGCGGGCCCGGAGGACGGCGCGCTGCTCGCGGTGGACGTGCCGGTCCCCGGCCTGCCCGCCGCGCGTGCCGCCGCGCCGCTGGGCTGACGCCCGGGCACGTGGCCGACGACCCGGACCACGGCGAGGCATACCGGACCCCCGGGCGGGAATAGCCGGATCGGAGCGCGGCACCGAACCGACAGGGGAGCGACGATGAGCATGCTGGGACGGGCGTCATGAACGGGCCGGTCGGCGACGAGCCGGTTGGCGAGTTGGAGCTGGTGCACACCTTCACCGGCCCGATGCCGACCGGCGTGAGCGTCTCGCACCGGGGCCGGATCTTCGTCAACTTCCCGAAGTGGGGTGACGAGGTTCCGGCCACCGTGGTCGAGTTGCGCGACGGCCGCGAGGTGCCCTATCCCGACCAGGCGTGGAACGACCCGTCCGGCGACGACGACGCGGGCGCGTTCGTGTCCGTGCAGAGCATCGTGGTGGACCCGGCCGACCGGCTCTGGGTGCTGGACACCGGCAGCCCGATGTTCCAGCCCACCAGGCCGGGCGGCCCGAAGCTGGTCCGGATCGACCTGGAAACCGACACGGTGGCCCAGGTGATCACCTTTCCGGCGGACGTGGCACTGCCGACGACATACCTCAACGACGTCCGCTTTGACCTGCGGCGCGGCGAGGCCGGCGTCGCGTACATCACCGATTCGGCCTTGTCCGGGCCGAACGGGATCATCGTGGTGGACCTGGCCAGCGGGGCGTCCTGGCGACGGCTGCACGACCACCCGTCCACCAAGGCGGAGCCGCTGACGATGTTCCGGCCGGTGGTCGAGGGCCGACCGTTCCTCGAACGGCCGGCGGACGGGCCACCGAAGCCGGTGGCGATGGGCTCGGACGGCATCGCGATCTCCGCCGACGGCAGCCGGCTCTACTACTGCCCGCTGACGTCCCGACGCTGGTACAGCGTCTCCACCGAGGCGTTAGCCGACCCGGGCGTCACCCAGGAGGCGGCCGCCGCGACAGTGGTCGACGAGGGCGACAAGGGCACCGCGTCGGACGGGCTGGAGAGCGACGACGCGGGTCGGTTGTACATCACCTCCTACGAGCACAACGCGGTGCTGCGCCGGCTGCCGGACGGCGGGTACGAGACAGTGGTCCACGACCCGCGACTGCTCTGGCCGGACACCATGTCGTGGCCACCGACGGGCACCTCTACGTCACCGCCAACCAGCTGCACCGGCAGCCGCAGTACCAGCGGGGCCAGGACCTGCGGCGCAAGCCGTACGCGCTGTTCCGGACCCGGATCGACGCCGGCCCGGTGCTGCTGCGCCGCTGAGCCCGCGCCGCGTCGCCGACGCAATCTTGGACAGTTTCCGTTACCTGCTGACGGAAACTGTCCAAGATTGCCGGAGCGGAACCGTTTCGGCGTGTCGTGCGGGCACGCCAGCCGTCAGGCGACGGGCAGGGTGCGGTCCAGCAGGTCGAACAGGGCCGCCCAGTGGCGCTCGGTGGCCCGCTCGTCGTAGGCCGGGGTGTCGGCCATGGTGAAGCCGTGGTGCGCGCCCTCGTACACCTCGGAGCGGTAGCGCACCCCGGCGGCGTCGAGCGCCTTCTCCAGCGTGGCGATCTGCTCCGCTGTCATCGACTGGTCGGCGTCGGCGTGCCCGAAGTACACCTCGCCGGTGATCGAGCCGACGCCCAGGTGCGGGCTGTCCGGCGCGTCGGTGACGATCCGCCCGCCGTGGAAGCTGGCGATCGCCGCGATCCGGTCCGGGTGCGCCTCGATGGACCGCAGCGCGTTGGTGCCGCCCATGCAGTAACCGGTGATCACCACCGGGCCCGGCCGGACGTCGTCCCGGCTGGCCAGAAAGTCGAGGTAGGCGGCAGTGTCCCGACTGATCACGTCGGCGGTCAACGCGTGGATCAGCGGCATGGCCTTCGCGAAGAGGGCGGCCCGCCCGTCAGCCTCACCGAGGCGGGACAGGTCGAACAGCGGTGCCCGGCCGCCCCGGTAGAGCAGGTGCGGTGTCAGCACCAGGTAGCCCCGCGCGGCGATCCGCTCCGCCATCTCCACCAGGCGCGGGCGCGGCCCGATGGCGTCCATGAAGAGCAGCACCGCCGGGAACGGCCCGGCACCGTCCGGGCGGGTCAGTGACGCGTCCGCGATCCCGTCGTCGGTCGGGATGTCCACCGTCGTCGTCTGCACCGTGCCTCCTCGTCCGTCGATCTTGGTCTGTCCAGGACGCTACTCGCCATCCGGCCGCCCTGCTCGACACCCAGGGACCGCCGATCCCTGGACAAGCCCGCCCTGGGTGATCGTCGGTGGCCGACCCAGGCTTGCTCACGACCGTTGTGGGACACCGTCGACCTGGGGGTTGTCGTGCTCGACCTGACCGTTCCTGACCTGACCGGAAAGCTCGCCGTGGTGACTGGCGGCAGCGACGGCCTGGGCCTCGGCCTGGCCACCCGACTGGCACAGGCCGGTGCCGAGGTGGTGCTGCCGGTCCGCAACCCGGTCAAGGGCGCCGCCGCGCTCGACGTCGTCCGGGCCGCCGCGCCGGGTGCCACAGTGTCGACCCGGGACCTGGACCTCGCCTCGCTGGACTCGGTCGCCGCCCTGGCGGACACCCTGCTCGCCGAGGGCCGACCGATCCACCTGATGATCAACAACGCCGGGGTGATGACGCCACCCACCCGACACGCCACCGCCGAGGGCTTCGAACTCCAGTTCGGCACCAACCACCTCGGCCACTTCGCGCTGAACGGACGGCTGCTGCCACTGCTGCGCGCCGGACGGGCCCGGGTCACCACCATGTCCAGCAGCGCCGCCCGCTCCGGCCGGCTGGACTGGGACGACCTCCAGAGCGGCAACCGGTACGCGGCGATCCGCGCGTACAACGCGGCCAAGCTCGCCAACCTGCACTTCGGCCTGGAGCTGGACCGGCGCAGTCGGGCCGGCGGCTGGGGCATCGTCAGCAACGTCGCCCACCCGGGCACCACGATGACGAATTTGTACGCGTCCGGTCCCAACCTGGGTCGCCGCCGGCCCTCCCCGCACCACGCGGTGCTGAGTCGGCTGGCCCGGTGGGGTTTCCTGGTGCACTCGGTGCAGGCCGGGCTGCGCCCCGCCCTGTACGCGGCCACCAGCCCGCAGGCGCGGGGCGGCCGGTTCTACGGCC
Organism: Micromonospora tarensis; assembly: GCF_016803395.1. Taxonomy (GTDB): domain Bacteria; phylum Actinomycetota; class Actinomycetes; order Mycobacteriales; family Micromonosporaceae; genus Micromonospora; species Micromonospora tarensis. The sequence goes on from NZ_JAEVHL010000009.1 coordinate 33,555, forward strand.
CGGACGGGCTGGGCCAGTTCACCGGGGCGCCGACCGAGTTGGCCGTCTACCGTTCCGCCCGGCGCACCGACGACGCCGCCCGGCTCTGGACCGTCTCGGAGCGGCTGGTGGGGGTCGAGTTTTCCGGCGGATGACCGGGCGGTCAGGCGCGGACGAAGCGCACCGCGTCGGCGATCACGTGGCCGTCGGTGTCCTCGGTGCGGATCAACACGCTCCCGTCGGTGCCCGCCGTGAACGGGTAGGTGCCCAGCGGCACCCACTGGGCCCCGGACTGCCGCTGGTCGACCGTCCGGGTGGCCACCCCGCCGGAGTACGCGATGTCCACCGGCACGTTGCTCGCCCGGTTCGGGTCCGCGGTCCAGCGCAGTTGCACGGTCCACGACCCGGACGCGGGCAGGGTCGGGCGGAACCGCAGCCGGTTGACCCCCTTGGCGGTGTTGCCGTCGTGCTCGTAGTCCGGGCCGTAGTAGCCGCCGACGCTGGTGCTGCGCAGCCACGTCCCGGCGCGGGTGATCCCGGTGGACGCCGCGTTGTCCAGGATGACCTCGCTTGTCGAGCCCCACTCCAGCACCGCGCCGTCCTGCCGCAGCCGGGCCTGGAGGGCGGGCACCGACACCGCCTGCACGGCGAGGTTGCCGGCGAGCGCCAGGGACGCCGCGGTGGCGGCGGCCTGCCCGAGGATCATGAACACCGGCTCCATCCGGATCGAGCCGTACGCGATGTGGCTCGCGGAGAGGCAGACCGGCACGATCAGGTTGGCGCACTGCGCCTGGTGCGGCACGATCGCCCGGTAGCTCACCGGGTACGGCTGCGGCACTCCGATCTGCACGTCCCCCTCGTTGCGGACCTTGCCGTCGACGATCACCCGCTGGCAGTTGTGCGAGTCCATCGTGTAACTCGCCAGGCCCACCGAGTCGCTGGCCCGCACCCGGCCCCGACAGTCGGCCTCGGTCATCACGTAGGCGGAGACCATCCGGCGGGCCTCACGGATGTAGAGCAGCGGCGGCCAGCCACCCGTGCTGGTGAACTCGTCCACCGGCAGGCCCCAGCGGGCGGTCGAGTCGCGGACCGACGCCGGCAGTCGGGGGTCGTTGGCCAGGAACCACATCAGCCCCTGCTGGTAGCTGCGGTGCTCGGCGATGATGCTCTCCCGCGCCGCCCAGCTCGCCGTCGGGTACGCGTGGTTGAAGCCGATGTGGTCGGTGGAGACCGCGCCGTTGTTGTTGGAGTCGGTCTTCCCGCCGCCGACCGAGTGGGTGGTGAAGTACGGCCCGGCGAAGCCCGCCTGGATGTGTCGCAGCAGCAGCTCGTAGTCGATCGGGTCGTAGTCGGACGGCCGGCCGAACGGGATGCGGTTGGCCGCCTGGGTCAGGCACATCCGGAAGCAGTACGCCTGGATCCGGTCGTCGCCGCTGCCCTGCGGGGCGAGTGGGGTGGCGGAGATCCCCGGCAGCAGGCCGCTGGCGGGCGACCCGGCCGTCACGTACGGGTCGACCGGGTAGCCGAACTGGTGGGTGTTGCGCGACTGCACCCCGTTGATCGTCTCGCCGTAGGTGGCGTTCGACTCCCGCCCGACGGTGAACCCGACGCCGGCCATGGCCAGCAGATCGCCCTCGTAGGTCGCGTCGACGAACACGCCACCCCGGTAGACCGAGCCGTCCTCGGTGCGCAGCTCGGTGATCCGGTTGCCGGTCCGGCCGAGACCGGCCAGCCGCGCGCCGACGACCACCGGCACACCCGCCTCGGCCAGCATTTCCGCGAAGACCTGGGTGGCGATGTGCGGTTCGAAGGTCATCCGCAGCGGCGAGGTCGGCGTGAGGGTTCCGCCGTGGTACTTCACGTACACCCGGCGGTAGAACTCGGCGGCCAGCCCGCCGATGGACGCCTGCACGCCGGTGTCGGTGGCGCCCAGCCCGGCGGTGCTCAGCCCGCCGACGTGGGCGGTGGGCTCGACCACCACCGCGGTGCGGCCGAGCCGACGCATGGCGATCGCGGCGGCCAGCCCGCCGGAGGTGGCGCCGTAGACGACCAGGTCGACGGTGGTGACGGCGGCCCAGGCGGGGCGGGACGGGCCGGTGAGCCCGGCCAGGACGAGGCCGGCGCCGCCGGCGGTCAGCAGTCGACGACGGGACAGGGGCAGAGACACGGCGAACTCCCGAGGGGTAACCGGAGGGGACGGTTACAGAAGCACGCCGCTGCCGCTGCTAGCGAAATTCTTCAATCTCTGCCGGTGGGTGTCAACCGGTCAGGGGCAGTAGCGGTAGCCCATTCCCGGCTCGGTGATCAGGTGCCGGGGGCGGGCCGGGTCGTCCTCCAGCTTGCGCCGCAGCTGGGCCAGGTACTGCCGCAGGTAGTTGGTCTCGTTCTGGTACTCCGGACCCCACACGTCCTGGAGGAGCTGACGCTGGCTGACCAGCTTGCCGGGGTGGCGCAGCAACTTCTCCAGCACACTCCACTGGATGGGGGTCAGCTTGACCTCGGTGCCGTCGTCGCGCCGCACACTGTGGTCGGCCAGGTCGACGGTGTGCTGGCCGATCCGCAGCGCCGGCACCGCCTCGCTGGGCGCGCCGAGCCGGCGGGTCACCGCCCGGATGCGGGCCAGCAGCTCCTCCACCCCGAACGGCTTGGTCACGTAGTCGTCGGCTCCCGCGTCGAGCGCCGCGACCTTGTCCTCGCTGCCGGCCCGACCGGAGAGCACGATGATCGGCACGGCCGTCCATCCGCGCAGGCCGCGGATCACCTCCACCCCGTCGATGTCGGGCAGGCCGAGATCCAGCACCACCAGGTCGGGTGGGTGGCTGGCGGCGGCCTTCAACGCGGCGGCTCCGGTGCCGGCGACGTCCACGTCGTAGCGGCGGGCACGCAGGTTGATCCGCAGGGCCCGCAGGATCTGCGGTTCGTCGTCGACGACCAGGATGCGCGTCATTCCTGCGGCCCCTCCGAGCTGGTCGGCGCGGCCGGCAACCGCAGCACCATGGTGAGCCCACCGCCGGGGGTGGTCTCCGGGGTGATGCTGCCACCCATCGCCTCGGCCAACCCCCGGGACAGGGCAAGACCGAGACCGACGCCGGTCTGGTTGTCCCGGTCACCGAGGCGTTGGAACGGCAGGAAGACATGCTCCCACTGGTCCTCCGGGATGCCCGGGCCCCGGTCGATCACCCGCAGCTCGACCTGCCCGGCGTGGGCGCTGGCGGTGATCGTGGGCGGCTGCTCGGGCGGGCTGTAGCGCAGCGCGTTGGCGACGATGTTGACGAGCACCCGCTCCAGCAGGCCCGGGTCGGCGGTGGCGGCCGGCAGGTCGGCCGGGATGTCCGTGCCGACGGTCGCGGCCGCCGGGCCAAGTTCGTCGAGCGCCAGGGGTACGGCGTCCTCCAGGCCGATCGCGGTCGCCGAGATGCCCAGGACGCCCGCCTGGAGCCGGCTCATGTCGAGCAGGTTGCCGACCAGCCGGGCGAGCCGGTCCAGTGACTCCTCGGCGGTTTCCAGCAGCTCCTCGCGGTCGGACTCGTCGAACTCGATGTCGTGGCTGCGCAGGCTGGTCACCGCGGCCTTCGCGGACGCCAGCGGGGTCCGCAGGTCGTGGCTGACCGCCGCGAGCAGCGCGGTGCGCATCCGGTCCGCCTCGGCGAGGGGCCGGGCGGTGGCCGCCTCCTCGGCGAGTCGCTGCTGGCGCAGCGCGACGGCGGCCTGGGCGGCGAACGCCTCGACGATCCGCCGGTCGCGGCCTCCAGCCGCCGGCCGCTGAGCACCACGGTGATCCGGTCGTCGACAGGTACCGCCGTCTCGCCGCCGCCGGGCGTGCAGGCCGGCTGCTCGCCGACGCTCGCCACCACGCACCAGGCGTGCTCCTCGCGGGCCCGCTCCGGACGCCCGCTGGCCTCCTCGGCCAGCTCCAGCACGCTCACCGCGCGCAGCCCGAAGGTCTCCCGCAGTTGGTCGAGCAGGGCCGCAGCGGGCGTTCGCCGCGCAGCACGCCACCGGCGACGGCGGCGAGGGTCTGTGCGTCGGCGGCGGCCCGCGCGGCCTCCCGGGTCCGCCGGGCGGCCACGTCGACGATCCAGCTCACGGCCAGCGCCACCCCGACGAAGACGGCCAGGGCGAGCAGGTTGTCCGCCTCGGCGATGGTCAGCGTGCGGTACGGCGGGGTGAAGAACCAGTTGAGCAGCAGCGATCCGCCGAGCGCGGCGACCAGGGCCGGCCACACCCCGCCGACCAGGGCGACCCCGACGACCCCGGCGAGAAACAGCAGGATGTCGTTGGTGAGGGTCAGGTCGGGCAGGGTCTTCAGCAGCACTGTGAGCAGTGGCACGCCCAGCACGGCGAGGGCGAAGCCGAGCAGCCGGCGACGTCGGGACAGCGCCGCCGGCACGGCCGCCGCCCGCCGGCCCTTGCCGGCCTGCTTGTGGGTGACCAGGTGCACGTCGATCGAGCCGGAGCGCGCGGTGGTGGTCACCCCGACCCCCCGGGCGAAGATCTGCGCGAGCCGGCCCCGGCGGCTGGCACCGAGCACCAGCTGGGTGGCGTTCACGCCCTGGGCGAAGTCGAGCAGCGCGGCCGGCACGTCGGTGCCGAGCACCTGGTGGTACGTGCCGCCCAGGCTCTCCACCAGCACCCGCTGCCGGGCCAGCTGGGCCGGGTCGGCACCGGCCAGGCCGTCGCTGCGGGCCACGTGCACGGCGAGCAGGTCGGCGCCCTTGCTGCGGGCGGCGACCCGGGCCGCCCGGCGGATCAGCGTCTCGCCCTCCGGCCCGCCGGTGAGCGCGACCACCACCCGTTCCCGGGCCTCCCAGGTGGCCGCTATGCCCTGCTGGCTGCGGTAGCGGTCGAGCTGCTCGTCGACCTTGTCGGCCAGCCAGAGCAGCGCCAGCTCACGCAGCGCGGTGAGGTTGCCGACCCGGAAGTAGTTGCCCAACGCAGCGTCGATCTTGTCGGGTCGGTAGATGTTGCCGTGCGCCATCCGGCGACGCAGCGCCTCCGGGGTCATGTCGACGAGCTCGACCTGCTCGGCGGCGCGGACGATCTCGTCCGGCACGGTCTCCCGCTGGATGGTGCCGGTGATCTGCGCGACCACGTCGTTCACCGACTCCAGGTGCTGCACGTTCACCGTGGACAGCACGTCGATCCCCGCGTCGAGCAGTTGCTGGACGTCCTGCCAGCGCTTGTCGTGCCGGGAACCGGGCACGTTGCTGTGCGCCAACTCGTCGACCACGGCGACCTCCGGCCGGCGGGCCAGCACCGCGTCCAGGTCCATCTCGGTGAACTCGACGTCCCGGTACTCCATCGCGCGGCGGGGCACCTGCTCCAGGTCGCCGAGCATCGCGGCGGTGTGTTGGCGGCCGTGGGTCTCCACGAAACCGATCACCACGTCGGTGCCGCGCGCGGCCCGGCGCTGGGCCTCCTCCAACATGGCGTACGTCTTGCCGACGCCGGGGGCGGCCCCGAGATAGATGCGCAGTTCTCCGCGTGGCACGGGACCATCCTCCCTGGTCAGATCGGCGGGCGGGGCCGTGCCCGGTGGGCCCGGTCCCGCCGCGAGGGTGCTCAGCGCGCGGCGACCTGCTCGTCGAGGGCGAGGTTCAGCTCCAGCACGTTGACGCCGGGCTGCCCCATGAAGCCGAGCGCCCGCCCGCTGGTGTGCTCCTCGACCAGCTTGCGGACCGCCGCCGGGTCCGCGCCGCGCTCGCGCGCGACCCGGTTCACCTGCAACTCGGCGTACGCCGGGCTGATCTGCGGGTCGAGGCCGCTGGCGCTGGCGGTGACCGCGTCGGCGGGCACGGCCGGGTCGGCGGGCGCGTCGCCCCGGATCGGGGTGACCACTCCGCCGGCCGCCACGTAGTCCTCGCCGGGCTTGGCCAACTCCACCGCGACCCCCTGGTACGAGGTGACGAACGGCGTCGCCGGGGCGACCTGGTTGACGCTCACCACCCGGGTGACCGGGCCGGTCAGACCGTCGGCGCGGAAGAGCGCGAGCACGGCGCCCACGCCGTCGTCGGTGCAGAAGGGGCGGCCGCCGTCCACGCCGTTCAGCTCGCCGACCGCCTTGCTGCGCCCGCAGACCTGGGTGAGCAGGCTCTCGCTGGACTTCTCCGGGTCGGTGGCGATGGTGTCGACCACGCTCTCCGGGCCGAGGTTGCTGGCCGAGGTGGCGGTCGGGTCGTAGCCGTCGCCGGCGGCCGACGGGCGGGACTGGAAGTAGCGCGGGACGGGGTTGCCGTCCGCGTCGGTGAAGGACTGGCCGATCAGCGAGCTGCCGACGGTGTTCCCGCCCACGGTGATCAGCGAGCCGTCGGTCTTGTGGTTGAGGCCGGGCAGCTGACCGAGGGCGACCAGGGCCAGCGGGTAGACCAGGCCGAGCAGCACGGTGAAGACGAGCAGGGCGCGCAGCGCGGCGAGGTGTTGGGCGATCCAGGTGGGTAGGCGCATCACGAAATCCCCGGGACGAACTGGATGAGCAGGTCGATGAGCTTGATCCCGATGAACGGCACGATGATGCCGCCCAGTCCGTACACCAGCAGGTTGCGGCTGAGCAGCTTCGACGCGGCGGCCGGCCGGTACCGCACGCCGCGCAGGGCGAGCGGGATCAGCGCGATGATCACCAGGGCGTTGAAGATGACGGCGGACAGGATCGCCGACTCCGGGCTGGACAGCCGCATGATGTTCGGCGCGTCCAGGCTCGGGTAGAGGCCGGCGAACATGGCCGGGATGATCGCGAAGTACTTCGCGATGTCGTTCGAGATGCTGAACGTGGTCAGCGCGCCACGGGTGATCAGCAACTGCTTGCCGATCTCCACGATCTCGATCAGCTTGGTCGGGTCGGAGTCGAGGTCGACCATGTTGCCGGCCTCCTTGGCGGCCGACGTACCGGTGTTCATCGCCACCCCGACGTCGGCCTGGGCGAGCGCCGGCGCGTCGTTCGTGCCGTCACCGGTCATCGCGACCAGCCGGCCGCCCTCCTGCTCCCGCCTGATCAGCGCGAGCTTGTCCTCCGGCGTCGCCTCGGCCAGGAAGTCGTCCACCCCGGCGTCGTCGGCGATCGCCTTCGCGGTACGCGGGTTGTCGCCGGTGATCATCACGGTCCGGATGCCCATCCGGCGCATCTCGTCGAACCGCTCCCGCATTCCGGACTTGACCACGTCCTTGAGGTGGATGACGCCCAGGGCGCGGGCGGGCTCACCGTCGACGTGCTCGGCAACCACGAGCGGGGTGCCGCCGGTGCCGCTGATCGCGTCCACGATCTCGCCGACCTGCTCGGTCGGGTGGCCGCCGTTCTCGCGTACCCACTTCATCACCGCGGCGGCGGCGCCCTTGCGGACCCGGCGGGCCGTGCCCACCGCGCCGCCGTCCGGGGTCAGGTCGACGCCGCTCATCCGGGTCTGCGCGGTGAACGGCACGAAGGTGGCGTGCGGCATGACGCCGGGCTCGCGCTCGCGCAGCCCGAACTCGTTCTTCGCCAGGACGACCACCGAGCGCCCCTCCGGGGTCTCGTCGGCCAGGCTGGACAGCTGCGCGGCGTCGGCCACGGTCGCCGCGTCGACCCCCTCGACCGGTACGAACTCGGCGGCCTGCCGGTTGCCCAGCGTGATGGTGCCGGTCTTGTCCAGCAGCAGGGTGTTGACGTCGCCGGCCGCCTCGACGGCTCGGCCGCTCATCGCCAGCACGTTGCGCTGGACCAGCCGGTCCATGCCGGCGATGCCGATGGCGGAGAGCAACGCGCCGATGGTGGTGGGGATCAGGCAGACCAGCAGCGAGACCAGCACGACGCCGGTCACACCGGAACCGGTGATCGCCCCGCTGTCCGGCGCGACGGCCTGGTACGCCTTGGAGAAGATCGCCAGCGGCTGGAGGGTGACCACGGCCAGCAGAAAGATGATCGTGAGCGCGGCGAGCAGGATGTTCAGCGCGATCTCGTTCGGCGTCTTCTGCCGGTTGGCGCCCTCGACCAGGGCGATCATCCGGTCGATGAAGCTCTCCCCCGGCTTCTGGGTGATCTTCACGATGATCTGGTCGGAGAGCACCCTGGTGCCACCGGTGACCGCGCTGCGGTCGCCGCCGGACTCCCTGATGACCGGGGCCGACTCGCCGGTGATGGCCGACTCGTCGACGCTGGCGATGCCCTCGACGATGTCGCCGTCGCCGGGGATGATGCCGCCCGCCTCGACCAGCACGATGTCGCCCTGGCGCAGTTGCGGCGCGGGCACCGCCTCGTCGCGGTAGGCGTTGGCACGGGCACCGGGCTGCCAGTCGATCAGCCGGGTGGCGATGGTGTCCTGCTTGGCCTGCCGCAGCGCGGCGGCCTGGGCCTTGCCCCGGCCCTCGGCGACCGCCTCGGCCAGGTTGGCGAAGACCACTGTCAACCAGAGCCAGATGGTGATCGCCCAGGCGAACACCGACGGATCGGTCACCGCCAGGACGGTGGTGAAGGCCGCGCCAACCTCGACGATCAGCATCACCGGGTTACGCCACAACGTGGCCGGGTTGAGCTTGCGTACCGCGTCCGGCAGGGACCGGAGCAGCTGCTTGGGGTCGAGCAGGCCCCCGCCGATCCGGTTGCCTCCGGTGGCGAGCTGCCCGGATGTCACGGACATGTCCTCGTTCCTCATGGTGGTCAGAGCCCTTCTGCCAGCGGGCCGAGCGCGAGCGCGGGCAGGAAGGTCAGCGCGACGAGGACCACAGTGACGCCGACGACCATCCCGATGAACAGGGGTCGGTGGGTCGGCAGGGTGCCCTCGGACGCGGGGGTGGGTGCCTGGCGGGCCAGCGAGCCGGCCAGCGCGAGCACGAAGATCAGCGGCAGGAACCGGCCCAGCAGCATGCCCAACCCGAGCGCGGTGTCCCACCAGGTGGTGTTGACGGTGATGCCGCCGAAGGCGGAGCCGTTGTTGTTGCTGGCCGAGGTGAACGCGTACAGCACCTCGGAGAGGCCGTGCGGGCCGACGTTGAGCGCTGTCGAGTTGTTGCCGGTGCCGAACGCGGCCGCCGTGCCGACCAGCACCAGGATCGGCGTGATCAGGAAGTAGAGCGAGGCGAACTTGATCTCGCGCGAGCCGATCTTCTTGCCCAGGTACTCGGGGGTGCGGCCCACCATCAGCCCGGCCACGAAGACCGTGATCACGGCGAGGATGAGCAGGCCGTACAGCCCGGAACCGGTGCCGCCCGGCGCCACCTCGCCGAGCATCATGTTGACCATGGTCATCATGCCGCCGAGCGAGGTGAACGAGTCGTGGAACGAGTTGACCGCACCCGTCGAGGTGAGCGTGGTGGCGGCGGCGAAGGTGGCCGAGTTCGACACGTCGAACCGCACCTCCTTGCCCTCCATCGCCGCACCGACCGCCTGCGGCACCGTGCCGTGGCCGGCCAGCTCGAAGACGTTGGTGAGGGCGACGCTGGCGAACGCGAGGATGCCCATCACCGCGGCGATGGCGTAGCCCTGCCGGTGCTGCCCGACCATCCGGCCGAAGACCCGGGGCAGGCTGAACGGGATCAGCAGGATCAGGAAGATCTCCAGCCAGTTCGTCCAGCTGGTGGGGTTCTCGAACGGGTGCGCGCTGTTGACGTTGTAGAAGCCGCCACCGTTGGTGCCCAGCTCCTTGATCACTTCCTGGCTGGCCACCGGGCCGCCGGTGATGGTCTGGGTGCCGCCGGTCAGCGTGCTCACGTCGGTGCCGGCGGTAAGGTTCTGCACCGCCCCGCCGATCATCAGCGCGATCGCGCCGAGCACCGCGATCGGCAGCAGGATCCGCAGCACGATCCGGGTCAGGTCGACCCAGAAGTTGCCGAGCTGCCCGGTGCGACTGCGGGCGAAGCCGCGTACCAACGCGACCGCCACCGCGATGCCGACCGCCGCCGAAACGAAGTTCTGCACCGCCAGGCCGGCCATCTGCACCAGGTGACCCATCGTCGACTCACCCGAGTACGACTGCCAGTTGGTGTTGGTCACGAACGACACGGCGGTGTTCCACGCGCCGTGCGGCACCACCGGGTCGAAGCCCAGCGACAGCCACAGGTGGTTCTGCACCCGCTGGAACAGATACAGGAACAGAATCGAGACGGCGGAGAACGCCAGCACACTGCGGGCGTACACGCCCCAGGTCTGCTCGGCGGCCGGGTTGACCCCGACCAGGCGGAAGACGCCCCGCTCGACCCGCGACTGTTTGGTGCCGGTGACCGCCCGGAACATGTGGTCGCCGAACGGCTTGTAGACGGCGACCAGGGCCGCCACCAGCGTCAGCACGAAGATGACGCCCGCTGTTGTCATGGTCATCAGCAGCGCTCCGGGAACAACAGGGCGAACACCAGGAACGCGCCCAGGACGACCGCGAGCACCAGACCGACGGCGTTGACCGCGTTCACAGCTTCTCCACCGCCCGGACCACCAGGGCGAGCACCGCGAACAGCGCCACCGTCAGGACCACGAACACCACGTCAGACACGCTGACTCCTCTTACCGGAAAGGTTCGTCGCGACCGCCTTCCGGCCGCGCCCGGCAAGCAAAGCCCTGCCAACCGCCGGACGGCAGGGGTCATAACGCGACCATGACGGCGGCGAACCGTTTCTTGACGCGGTTTTCACACCTGCCCGGTGAACAGGTGAGATGCGGCGCAGCGCAGGGTTGGTCGACTCGGGTTTCAGGAAACCGAGGTGATCTTCCGTGCGGAGGTCAGGCCGGGCGGCGGGCCACCAGCACGTCCCGCATGATCGACTGATCCACCCGGTGCCGCAGCGCGCGGTAGGGCTCGTCGTCGACCACTGTCAGGCCCGCGTCGGCCAGCGCCGCCGCGGCGTCGTCCCGGCTGGCGACGTGGGTGTTCCAGGAGATCCCGAGGGCACCGCCGGGGCGCAACAGCCGGGCCCAGACCGGCGCGGCGTCCGCGAGCAACGCCAGCGGATCGCGCGAGAGACCCTGATGTGCGGTACGGCTGCCGTGCTGTACGCCGTACGGCGCGTCGGCCACCACCAGGTCCACGGTCTCCGGGCGGAAGAACTCCCCCGACCGGGCGGTGTCCGCGTTGACCACGTCCAGCAGCTGGGTCTGGCCGGCCTTGTGCTCCTCGCGGGTCGGCGCCAGCTCGATCCGCACCCGCCGGCCGACCACCTTGCGTTCCCGGCGCACCGGCCCCGACTCCAGCACCCGGTGCTTGACCCGCTTCTGCTTCAGCCAGGTGGTGATGAACGCCCGGTACGCCTCGACGTCCTTCTGGTCGCGCTCCACCCCGGCGGCGTCGAAGCCGTACATCAGCGCCTGGTTCAGGGTGGTGCCCCGACCGCAGAGCGGGTCGAGCACCCGGAACCGTCGGCTGGTCAGCTCGCCGGCCCAGGCCGAGGCGAGCAGGGTGACGTTGAGCAGCAGCTTGGTGAACTGCTCGTTGGTCTTGCCCGGGTACTTCTGGATGGTGAGCAGGTCGTCGTCGTAGCGGTCCAGCCGGCTCCACTCGACCGGCCGCAGCAGCTCACCGACGATCTCGAACAGCGCGTACCCGGCGGAGAGGTTGCCCAGCGCGGCCAGGTCACGGTCGGTCAGCCCATCACCGCTGAAGGTGACGTAGGACGCCCCTCCGACGACCTCGGTGTCCAGCTCGCCGATCCGACCGTCCAGCGCCGAGTTGCCGAAGATCTCCAGCTCGGCCCGGGTGAGGTCGACGGCGGAGCGGGCGTACACCCGGTTGGTGGCGGGCAGGATGAGCAGGCCGTAACGCGTCATGATCCGGCGAGTATTCCACAACCGGTGACAGTCGCCGGGAACCGGAACGGCCGCCGGAGCGACTACCGGTACATGGGGTGTGAGCAGTGGCGGGAGGTCCTGTCCGCGCAGTTGGACGGGGAGGAGACCGCCGCCGAACTGACGGCGGTGCAGCAGCACCTCGACGGGTGCGCCGAGTGCCGGGGCTGGTTCACGGCCGCGGCTGCGGTGACCCGTCGGGTTCGTACCCGATTGGTCGCCGAGGTGCCCGACCGGACCGAGGCGATCCTGGCTGCCACCGCCGCCGCCCCGGCCCGCCGCCCGTGGTGGCGACGCCGGGCCGGGCATGGCCCGCTGGTCGCCGGTCTCACGGAAGGCGCGCGGGCATGGCCCGCTGGTCGCCGGCCTGCGGAAGGCGCGCGGGCGTGGTCCGCTGGTCGCCGGGCTCCGGTCGGCGCTCGGGCTGCTCGGCGCGGTGCAACTGGTGCTCGGCCTGGCCCAGGTGGGCCGGGGCGCGACCGCCGATCACCTGCACCCCACCGGCCAGCACCTGTGGCACGAATCGGCAGCGTGGAACGTCGCCGTCGGGGCCGGCTTCCTCTTCGTGGCGCTGCGCCGCAGCCCTCCGGCCGGGCTGCTGCCGATGCTCAGCGCGTTCGTCGGCACGTTGCTGCTGCTGTCGGTGAACGACCTGGCCACCGGATCGGTGGGCGGGGAACGGCTGGTCAGTCACGGCTTCCTGGTGGTTGGCTACCTGATCACCGTGCTGCTGTCCCGACCCGGCCTGCGCCCCGGCGGGCCCGCGCCGCAGCGGCAGCCGACACCGTCGCGCTGGCGGTTCGGCGCCGACGAGGTGGACCGGCCGCTGCGGGTGGTACGCCCCGAGTCGTATCCAGCGCAGGCCGCCGACCGTTTCGCCGCCCCGGCGGCGCAGGGCGGGCATGCCACGCGTACCGATCAGGCCGGCGGACGTCGCGCCGCCTGACCGTCGGCGGCATCGACCACCCGGCGGACGCTCAGGTCGTGTGCCTGGTCGGGCCCTCGCTGTGGCGCGTTCCGGCGGCGTCACTGCCGAGCAGCAGGCCGAGTTCCGATGTGTCGTCGGTCTGGCACCGGGGATCGTGGGCTGCGTAGAGCAGGGACAGCTGTCTGTGCAGCTGGCGCCGTTCGTCCTCGCCGAGCGGAGCGAGGAAGCCGTCCTCGGCCCAGCGCAGCGCCGTGAGGGCTTCCGACAATACGGTGCGGCCGTCGGTGGTGACGCTGATGAGCTGTTTCCGGCGGTCGGTGGGGCTGCGCTCGCGCCGGACATATCCGTTGCGCTCAAGGCCGTCGATGACCGCGACCATCGTGGTGCGGTCGAGTCCAGTCTGCTGAGACAGGTCACGCTGGGACAACTCCCCGTCCTGGACGAAGGCCAGCACCCGCAGATCCCGGCCGCGTAGGCGGAAGGGCAGGAGCGCCTCTTCCATTCGGGCGCTGGCGAGGTTGGCCAACCTCAGCAGCAGGTAGCCGGTGGCGGAGGAGATGGTTTCGGATGAGCGCACAAAACGTAGCCTAGTCTTCCGCTGAACTGATCGTCAGCTACGCTGATGATCAGTGAGCCGGCCTACTAGGAGAGTCGTATGAAGATGCGCGTCATCCTCACCATCGTCGGCGTGATCACCGCAACGCCCGCACTTGCCTTGTTCTGGCCGCAACTGCTGACGAGCAGTTATGGACTGGCCGACCCCGATCGGATGACCACCGCGCTGCTCCAGCACCGAGGTGTGCTGCAGGCCGCTCTCGGCGCGGCCATCATCTGGGGAGCCTTCTACCTGCCGGCCAGAGTGCCGGCGGCGGCGACCGCCATCATCACCAAGTCGGTCTTTCTCGCCCTGACCGTCGTCGACGTCGGCATGCGGGCCGACATGAACCTCGTCTCGCTGGTCTTCGACCCGATCGCCATCGTCATCCTGACGATCGTCATCGTGCTCCACTTCCGCGAATCGTCCCCCGCCGCCGCACCAGCCTGAAGCCCGGCACTGGCGTGGCTCGGGCAGAGCGCGGGTTCCGTCAGCGGCGGCGCGAGCGTGCAGGCCAGAGCAGTGGAGGGCAGCTCAAGCCGGAGGCGCTGGCCGGGCCGGGCCGGCACCGGCGATGACCTGCGGGATGACCTGTTCGACGATGGTCAGCAGGGTGGTGGTGAGCAGCAGGTGGACCTGGGCGCGGGTCAACGCATCCCGCTGGAGCCACTCCCGGGCGGTCGACGTGGCCAGCCCGCCATACGCCCGGACCATCCCGCGCAACTCCTCGCGGTGGTGCGCCTCGCCGGCCAGCCCGACGGCGACCAGCATGCGGTCCGCAGCGACCTCCTCAGCCTCGGCGAGCACCCGCTCCACGTCGGCGTCCCCGCCCATCCCCCGCGCGGTGACCGCTGCCAGCCAGGACGTGCTGTGCCGGGACACCACGTCGAGGAACCAGGTGACGCTGGCGTCGACCCGGGTCCGCAGATCACCCTTGGGCAACCGCTCCACCGCCACCTCGGGGATGGTCACCATGACCCGGACGACCTCCAGGTAGAGGTCCTTCTTCGTGCCGAAGTAGTGGTTGACCAAGCCCCGGGCGACACCCGCCTCGCGGGCGACGTCGGTGGTCGACACGTCCGCGTACGGGCGCTCGCCGAACAGCCGGACCGCGCAGGCCAGGATCTGCCCGCGCCGGGCGTCCGGTTCCAACCGCCGGCGACGAGGAGCCGTCTCGACACTCATCTGCCCGACCCTATCGCCGCACATCCCCGGCGACGCTCACGTCGCTTGATCGACTCGGCTTCCTTGAAGTCGCGGCATCCGGCGGCGGCGGATAGCCCGATTTCAAGAACCCGAGTCGATCAGCGTGCCCGTCGATCAACGCAGCCGGGCCTCCGCGACTTATTGACATGCCGCCAACAGGACGCGAGGGTGGTGCACATGTCGACGCCCGACGGTCCCCCCTCGCCCTGGCGGCAGCCTGAGCACGACGACCTGGCCGACCTGGCCCGCACCTTCTTCACCAAGGAGGTGCTGCCGCACGCCGAGCGCTGCTGGCGCAGGGCCACCCGGACCGCGGGCACTACCGGCGCGCCGGCGAGCTGGGGTTGCTCGGCCTGTCCGTCCCGGAGGAGTACGGCGGTGGCGGCGGCGGCTTCACCCACGAGGCGGTGCTGCTGCACGAGCAGGCGCACACCGGGGAGGGCAGCCTCGGACTGGCAGTGCACAGCGGCATCGTCACCGGCTACCTGGTGGCGTACGGCAGCGAGGAGCAGAAACGGCGCTGGCTGCCCGGCCTGTGCAGCGGCGAGCTGGTCGGCGCGATCGCGATGACCGAGCCGGACGGCGGCTCCGATCTCCAGGCGATGCGCACCCGGGCGGTCCGCGACGGCGACGACTACCTGGTCACCGGCGCGAAGACGTTCATCACCAACGGCGGCCTGGCCGACCTGGTCATCGTGGCCGTGAAGACCGACCCCGAGCAGCGGGCGGCCGGGGTCTCGTTGCTGGTCTGCGAGGTGGGTGGCGACCCGGAGGGCTTCCGCCGGGGCCGGCTGCTGTCCAAGATCGGGCTGCACGCCAACGACACCGCCGAGCTGTTCTTCGACGAGTTCCGGGTGCCGGCGGCCAACCTGCTCGGCGGTGCCGAGGGGCTGGGCTTCATCCAGCTCATGCAGCAGCTCCCGCAGGAACGGCTGGTGATCGGGGTCGGCGCGGTGGCGGCCATGGAACGGGCGGTCGAGCTGACCGTGGCGTACGCCAAGGAGCGCACCGCCTTCGGCAAACCGCTGATGGGGCACCAGAACACCCGGATGGTGCTCGCCGAGTGCGCCACCCGCACCCGGGTCAGCCGGGTCTTCCTGGACGACTGCATCGTCCGGCACACCCGGGGCGAGCTGGACGTGGCCACCGCGGCGATGGCGAAGTCGTGGCTCACCGACGGGCAGTGCGAGGTCATCGACCGGTGCCTCCAGCTCTTCGGTGGCTACGGCTACACCACCGAGTACCCGATCGCCCGGATGTACGCCGACGCCCGGGTGCAGAAGATCTACGGCGGCACCAACGAGATCATGAAGGAGCTGATCGCCCGTGCCCTCTGAGGCGTACGTCTATGACGCGGTCCGCACCCCGCGCGGACGCGGCCGGGACACCGGCGCGCTGCACGGGGTCAAGCCGATCTCGCTGGTGGTCGGCCTGATCGACGCGTTGCGCGAGCGCAACCCCGGCCTGGACGTCGGGCGGTTGGAGGATCTGCTGCTCGGCATCGTCACCCCGGTCGGTGAGCAGGGCGGTGACCTGGCGCGGGCCGCCGCGCTGCTGGCCGGGTTGCCCGACCAGGTGGGCGGGGTGCAGCTCAACCGGTTCTGCGCCTCCGGATTGGAGGCGGTCAACTCCGCCGCGGCGCGGATCCGCTCCGGTTGGGAGCACCTGCTGCTCGCCGGTGGGGTGGAGTCGATGTCCCGGGTGCCGATGGGCTCCGACGGCGCGGCCTGGGCCACCGACCCGCAGACCGCGCTGGCCACGTCGTTCGTGCCGCAGGGCGTCAGCGCCGACCTGATCGCCACAGTGGAGGGCTTCACCCGCGACGACGTGGACGGCTACGCGCTGCGGTCGCAGGAGCGGGCCGCCAAGGCGTGGGCCGGCGGGCACTTCGCCCGGTCGGTGGTGCCGGTCCGCGACGGCAACGGCCTGGACATCCTCACAGTGGACGAGCACCTCCGCCCGGACACCACCCGGGAGGCCCTCGCTCGGCTCACCCCGTCCTTCGCCAGCATGGGCGAGGCGGCCGGGTTCGACGCTGTCGCGTTGCAGAAGTTCCACTGGCTGGAGGCGATCGAGCACGTGCACCACGCCGGCAACTCGTCGGGCATCGTGGACGGGGCGGCGCTGGTGCTGATCGGCTCTGAGCAGGTCGGTCGGGACCTCGGCCTCACCCCGCGCGCCCGGATCGTCGGCGCGGCGGTCACCGGCGCCGACCCGACGCTGATGCTGACCGGCCCGATCCCGGCCACCCACAAGGCGCTCGCCGCCGCCGGGCTGACAGTGCACGACATCGACCTGTTCGAGATCAACGAGGCGTTCTCGGCGGTGGTGCTCAAGTACGTCCGTGACCTGGGCCTCGACCCGGACCGGGTGAACGTCAACGGTGGCGCGATCGCCCTCGGCCACCCGCTCGGGGCGACCGGAGCGATGCTGCTCGGTACGGCGTTGGACGAGGTGGAGCGCCGCGAGCTGCGCCGCGCCGTGGTGACCCTGTGCATCGGCGGCGGCATGGGCGTCGCCACCGTGCTCGAGCGCTGCTGACCCGGAGGACAACCATGACCGACACCATCCGGTACGACCGCGGCGCCGACGGCATCGTCACGCTCACCCTGGACGACCCGACCCAGTCCGCGAACACCATGAACCGGGCGTACGCCGCGTCGATGAGCGCGGTGCTCGACCGGCTGGAGGCTGAGCCCGACCTCGCCGGCGTCATGGTGACCAGCGCCAAGTCGACGTTCTTCGCCGGCGGCGACCTGCCGGAGATGATCCGCGCCACCCGCGCGGACGCGCCCGCGCTGGCCGAGCTGCTCGGCACCATCAAACGGGACCTGCGCCGGCTGGAGACGCTGGGCCGGCCGGTGGTCGCGGCGGTCAACGGGTCCGCGCTCGGCGGCGGGCTGGAGATCACGCTCGCCTGCCACCACCGGATCGCGCTGGACGTGCCCGACTCACGGCTCGGGCTGCCCGAGGTGACGCTGGGTCTGCTACCCGGGGCCGGCGGGGTCACCCGGACGGTACGGATGCTCGGCCTGGCGGAAGCGCTGACCACTGTGCTGCTCACCGGCCGACGGATGCGCCCGGCCGACGCGCTGGCCGCCGGTCTGGTCGACGAGGTGGTCGGCACCGAGGCGGAGTTGCGGGACCGGGCCGTGCCTGGATCGTCGCCAACCCGCAGCCGAAGCAGCCGTGGGACCGGCCGGACTACCGGATGCCCGGCGGCAGCCCGGCCAGCCGTTCCCTCGCCGCGCAGCTGCCCGCCTTCCCGGCCACCCTGCGCAAGCAGCTCAAGGGCGCCCGGCTGCCCGCGCCCGAGGCGATCCTGGCCACCGCCGTCGAAGGCGCGCAGGTCGACGTGGACACCGCGTTCACAGTGGAGACCCGGCACCTGATCGGCCTGCTCACCGGGCAGGTCGCCAAGAACATGATCGGGGCGTTCTTCTTCGACCTGAAGGCGGTCAACGGCGGTGCCGCCCGACCGTCAGTGGACGTCCCGCAGGTGCGGCGGGTGGCGGTGCTCGGCGCGGGCATGATGGGCGCGGGCATCGCGTACGCCTGCGCCAACGCCGGGTTGGACGTGGTGGTCAGGGACGTCTCCCCGGAGGCAGCCGGCCGGGCCCGGTCACACGCCGAACGGTTGCTGGCCCGCAAGGTGGGCAAGGGCCGCGCGACGGAGGCGGACGCGCGCGCCGTGCTGGACCGGATCACGGTCACCGACCAGGTGGACGCGCTCGCCGGCTGCGACGCGGTGATCGAGGCGGTCTTCGAGGACCCGGCGCTGAAGCAGGCCGTGTTCGCCGAGGTGCTACCCGTGCTGGCGCCCGACGCGCTGCTCGCCTCCAACACGTCCACCCTGCCGATCACCGGGTTGGCCGAGGGCGTGGACCGGCCGGCCGACTTCATCGGGATGCACTTCTTCTCCCCGGTGGACCGGATGCCGTTGCTGGAGATCGTGGTGGGTGAACGGACCGGGGACGTCGCGCTGGCCCGGGCCTTCGACCTGGGCCGGCGAATCGGCAAGACGCCGATCGTGGTCGACGACGGGCGGGGCTTCTTCACCAGCCGGGTGATCGGCCACTTCATCGACGAGGCGGTCGGCATGGTCGCCGAGGGCGTCCCCGCCGCGTCGTCGAGCAGGCCGCCCTCCAGGCCGGCTACCCGACCGGGCCACTGGCGCTGGCCGACGAGGTGAGTCTCACCCTGATCCAGCGGATCCGCCGTCAGTTCGAGGCGGCCAGCGCGGAGTACCGGCCACTGCCGGCGCACCGGCTCGTCGACGAACTGGTCGACGCGTACGACCGGCCGGGGCGCGCCGCCGGGCGCGGCTTCTACTCGTACGACGACGGCACCCGAGGCCGGCTGTGGACCGGTCTCGCCGACCTGATCACCGACGCCGGCCGGGCGGTGCCCTTCACCGATCTCCAGGAGCGGATGCTCTTCGCCGAGGCGCTGGACGCGTTGCGCTGCCTGGAGGAGGGAGTGCTGCGCACCGAGACCGACGCCAACATCGGCTCAATCTTCGGCATCGGCTTCCCGGCCTGGACCGGTGGGGTGATCCGCTACGTCCGGCAGTACGCGGGCGGCCCGGCGGGCTTCGCGGCCCGGGCCACCGAGCTGGCCGACCGCTACGGGGACCGGTTCAGGCCTCCCGCCGACCTGGTCGACCGGCTCGCCGCGTCCGGCGCCCGGTCCGCTGATGCGACGGCCGCCGGATGAGAACCGCCTGCGGTCGATTCGCGCGGGTCGCCGCCCGCGCCGTGAGGGCCGACAGCATGATCGTGCCCGATCAAGGATCTGGTGGCATCGGATGGCTTCGCACACCACTACATCCTGGATCGAGCGCGATCTTGGCCGGAGACAGCGAGACCACGCCGATGAGCGCCGCGTGACGACGTCCAGTGGTCCGCTCGCCGGCGTGCGGGTGGTCGAGCTGGCCAGCCTCGCCCCGGCGCCGTTCGGTTGCATGGTCCTCGCCGACCTCGGCGCGGACGTGGTGCGGGTGGACCGGCCCGGCGCCCCGGGGCCGGGCCGGCTGGCCGCGCCGACGGGCGGGCCGTTGCAACGCGGCCGGCGGGTCACCGCGCTGGACCTGAAGTCCGCAGCCGGGGTGGCCGACCTGCTGCGCCTGGTCGAGCGGGCGGACGTGCTGGTGGAGGCGTACCGGCCGGGGGTGGCCGAGCGGCTCGGCTTCGGCCCGCAGATCTGCCAGGCCCGCAACCCACGGCTGGTGTACGCGCGGATGACCGGCTGGGGTCAGGACGGTCCGCTGGCCGCCCGCGCCGGGCACGACATCGACTACATCGCGGTGGCCGGGGCGTTGGAGCCGCTGGGCCGGGCCGGCGAACGCCCGTACGCGCCGATGAATCTGCTCGGCGATTTCGGTGGCGGTGGCATGCTGCTCGCCGTCGGCGTGCTGGCCGCACTGCTGGAACGGGAACGCTCCGGCGTCGGCCAGGTGGTCGACGCGGCGATGGTGGACGGGTCGGCGCTGCTCACCTCGTTCCTGCACGGGCTGCTCGGCACCGGCCGGTGGGCCGCCCCACGCGGGCACAACATGTTCGACGGCGGGGCGCCGTTCTACGACACCTACCGCACGGCCGACGGTCGGTTCATGGCCGTCGGCGCGATCGAACCAGCCTTCTACGGCGTACTCCTGACCGGCCTGGACCTCGCCGACGACCCGCACCTGCCCGCCCAGTACGACCCGAGCGGCTGGGACGAGCTGCGCCGTCGATTCGCCGAGCGGTTCGCGGAACGCAGCCGGGACGAGTGGACGGCGATCTTCGCCGACCTGGACGCGTGTGTCGCACCGGTGCTCGCCCCCGGTGAGGCGCCCACGCACCCGCACAACGCCGCCCGGGGCACGTTCGTCGAGGTGGGCGGTGAGATGCAGCCGGCACCGGCCCCCCGCTTCGACAGGACCCCGACCGGTCCGCCCGCCCCGGCCCCCGACCCGGACCACGACACCCAACAGGTAGCGGACATCCTCACCACCTGGCAGTGATCCACAGCGGACTTCCCGGGCAGCCGCACCGATGCCGCGTTGATACCGTCGGGCACCGATGGTGGACCGCTGACGGAGGGGAACGAGTTGGGTTGGGACGGCGGCCGGATCTTTCAGGGGAGTCGACGAGCATGGGTACGGACAGTTGGAAGGGCCACGTCAACGGGGTCCTCTACGGGACCCAGTTCGACAGGGCGCTCGACGATGCGGTGGTGAAGCGGGTCGCCGACGGGGTGGCCACGGGGCTCTACCCGGGTGGTTTAGCCGAAACTCGGGATGCGCTCGACCAGGCGCTGCGCTACTCGGGCCCGCTGAACGACCAGGCCGAGACGCACCACAGCGAGGACGAGATCCGCGCGTTCCTCCGCCGGCTGTCGGCAACCCTGGCCTCCACCCCGTCCCAGACTTGATCGAAAGGTTCACGTCAGCGAGCTGTCCTTTTCTGACGCAAACCTCTTGATCAACCTAGGAGAGGGGCGGCGGCGGGGAGCACGTCGCCGGTACCAGGTGGCGAAGAGGGCTGTCGCCAGGAGCAGTTCCGCCACGTCGCCGCCGTAGTACATGAGTTGGGCGGCCGACTGGAACGCCGCCGGGTCCCGGTCGGTGAGGCCGGGTGGCAGCGTCGCAGCGTTCGCGTACAGGTACTTGGCCAGCACGGCGTGACCGGCCGCCGCGCCGAGCAGCGCGCCGACCCGCACGGCCAGCCCCGGCCGGCGGGGTGCCGGGTCCGGCCCGGCGAGCGACCAGGCGAACAGGTACCCGGCGGCCAGGTAGTGCAGGTGCACGCCGTGGTGCAGGGCGGATTGCCGCTCGGCCATCGCGTACAGCGGGGTGAGCAGCACCAGCGCCAGCCCGCCGGTGCTGAGCAGCGCGGCGGTGACCGGGTGGGCGATCACGTGCAGCGGGCGGGCGCGCAGCAGCCGGCCCACCCGCCGACGCGTCGGCGACGACGCGACGTGCAACAGCAGCGTCACCGGTGCGCCGAGCACCAGCCCGAGCGGCGCCAGCATGCCGAGCAGCAGGTGCTGCGCCATGTGCCCGCGCGGGTCGCCGGGGAGCGGGGCGAGCGGTCCGAGGGCGACCGCCAGCACCGCGCACCCGGCCAACCAGGCGGCGGTACGCCGGTGGTCCCAGCCGCGCGGATCGCGTACGGCGGCCAGCAGGTAGCCGACGGCCAGCAGCACGACCGGGAGTAGCGCCAGCCAACCCGGCCCGTCCGCCGGGTGGCCGCCGTGCGCCAGTTGCGGCGACACCGGCCAGGCCGAGCCGTCCGCCGCGGGCCCGCCGGACGGCACCGTCGCACCCGGAGGCACCGCCGTCACCGGAGGCCGTCGCCCGCGCCCCGGGACCGGGCCCGCCACAGCAGCGCCGCGCCGGCCAGCACCAGCACCGCGCCGGCCACGTTCCACAGCACGTCGTACGGGACCAGGTGGACGCCGTAGCGGATCTGGTGCAGCCGGAGCACCTTGTGGTCGACCAGCCCGTCGAAGATCTGGAAACCACCGGCGCCGAGCAGGAAGCCAGCCCAGGCCAGGCGGGACGACAGGGCGTGGCGTCGACGCAGGTCGGCGAACCAGAAGAACCCGCCGACCAGGGCGATCACCTCGGCGGCGTGCAGCAGCCCGTCCGAGAGCAACGCCACCGACGGGGTGGACCGGTCGTAGAAGTGGTGCCAGGCCAGCAACTGGTGGAAGACGATCTCGTCCACCGCAGCCATGATCGCGACGCCGATGAGGACGCCGGCGAGCGTCGAGGCGCGGGCGTCGGCGCGACGCGCAGTCGGCAGGATCGAGCCGGTCACCACACACCTCTCAGTCGTGTCGGGTCAGCACCGAACTACCCGGAAACGGACGGCGCATGCCACCGGGGTTGACCGCCGGCGAGCTGAGCAACAGGGATTCGCTGAGGTCGGGGTGGCTGATCCGGTGGGATGGCCCGGCATCCGGGAACTCGTGTTGATCAGGGCATGGCGCATGATCATGGGAGCAGCGAGAGAGGGAGGTGCCGGTGCCGGACGCAGACGAACTCGTCGCCAACGCGCTCGCGGCGGTGCGTGGCACCGACGTACGACAGGCCGAACGGCAGCTCGACCAGCTGATGGTCGGCACCGGCGCGGCGGACGGCGGCACGGCGGTGGACGCGGCGCTGCTGCGCCGCCTGGTGCGCGGCCTGGGCCGACTCTGGCCGCTCGGTTGGCAGCCGGCCGACGTGCACCGGATCACCGGTCGCCGGCTCGACGCCCGCGCGGCTCGGCTGGTCCGCGACGGCGATGGCCGCCCAGCGGCGGGACCAGGCCGAGCCGGTCCCGCCCTGGTGGGACGAGCAGCTCCGCGACCTGGCGGCCACCGGGGGGAACGACGACCCCGGTGTGCTGACCGGCTGGGCCAGCCGGGAGGGGCTCGACCGGGCCGACGCGCTGCGCGCCGCCGTCGACGTACTCGCGCTGGTGGAGAGCCTGCCGCCGATCGCGGTGCTGCGCCCGCCACCCGGCTCGACCGGCGCGGCGATCCCACGCGCGGCCGGTACGGCCCGCAGTGGGTCGCCGATGCTGGACCGGGTACGGGCGCTGCTGGCCAAGGCCGAGTCGACCACCTTCCCGGCCGAGGCGGAGGCGCTGACCGGCAAGGCACAGGAGCTGATCGCCCGGCACAGCATCGACGAGGCGCTGCTGGCCGGCGGGGCGGAGCGCGGCGATCTGCCCGGCGGGGTACGCCTGAGCACGGACACCCCGTACGCGGGCGCGAAGGCGCTGCTGGTGCAGGAGGTGGCGGCGGCGAACCGGTGCGAGGCGGTCTGGTCGGATGATCTCGGCTTCGCGACAGTGCTGGGCTGGCCGGCCGACCTGGTGGCGGTGGAGGTGCTCTACACCTCGCTGCTGGTCCAGGCCACGGCGGCGATGCTGCGCGGGCGCGCCGAGCGGCGGCCGGGGTCGGGGCGACGGACGAAGGTCTGGGACGAGTCCTTCCTGAACGCGTTCGCGCTGCGGATCGGCGAGCGACTGCGTGCGGCCACCGAGGCGGCCACCGAGGCGGCGGCCGAAGCGGCCGACCAGGCGGCTGTCGAGTCGGATCGACTGTTGCCGGTGCTCGCCGCACGGGGCGAGGCGGTCCGGGAGCGGCTGGAGACGCTCTTCCCCGGCGTCACCCGGCACCGGCTCAGCGTGCGCGACGCCGACGGTTGGTCGTCCGGCACCTCGGCCGCCGACCGGGCAGCACTGGACGTCGGCGGTGGCCGGAAGCCCCGACAGGTGCCGGGCCGACCCGACCGGCGCTGAATCACCCGGCGTGGGAACGCCACCGCCGGAAGTTTCTGCGATTTTCTTCGGTATGCGGTAGGGATCGGGGGGACGGCTCCGACCCTCCGGTGAGCCGCGCCCCGGCCGGGGTGTGGCCAGAGTCTGAGGAGCATCGCCGTGAAGTACATGCTGCTGATCTGGAACCGACCCGGCTTCACCGAGGAGCTGACCGAGCAGGACCGCACCGCCCTCTTCGGCGAGGTCGACGAGATCATGCGGGAGTTGACCGAGACCGGTGAGCTGGTCGGGGGTCAGGCGCTGGCCAACCCGGCGCAGACGTTGACGGTCCGGCTCGTCGACGGCAGCGCCGAGGTCGTCGACGGGCCGTTCATGGAGAGCAAGGAGCAGTTCGCCGGCTACCTGACGGTCGACTGCGACAGCCCGCAACGGGCCGCCGAGATCGCCGCCCGCTGGCCGGACGTGCGCTTCGGTGGCGCGCTGGAGGTCCGGCCGATCATGGACGAGTCCGCAGCGGAGGAGATGTGACCGACGACCGGACGGTCGAGGAGCTGCTGCGCACGCTCGCGCCGCAGCTCCTCGGCCTGCTGGTTCGCCGGCACGGCCAGTTCGACAGGTGCGAGGACGCGGTCCAGGAGGCCCTGCTCGCCGCCGCGACGCAGTGGCCCGGGCAGGGCGTACCGGATAATCCGCGCGCCTGGCTGCTCACCGTGGCGACCCGTCGGCTCACCGACGAGTGGCGCAGCGAGAGCGCTCGCCGGGATCGCGAGCTGGCGGTGGCGCTGCGCGAACCGGCGTACGCCGGGGTGGCGCCGCCGGCCGACGCGGAGCCGGCGGTGCCGGACGCCGACGACACCCTCACCCTGCTCTTCCTCTGCTGCCACCCGGCGTTGACCGGGTCGGCGCAGGTGGCGCTCACCCTGCGGGCGGTGGGCGGTCTCAGCACCGCCCAGATCGCCCGGGCGCACCTGCTGCCGGAGGCGACGATGAGCCAACGGATCCGGCGGGCCAAGCAGCGGATCGAGGCCGCCGGGGCACGGTTCGCCATGCCCGGCCCCGCCGAGCGGGAGGAGCGGCTGCGCACTGTGCTCCGGGTGCTCTACCTGATCTTCAACGAGGGCTACACCGCGTCCAGCGGCCCGGACCTGCACCGGGCCGAGCTGACCGGGGAGGCGATCCGGCTGGGCCGCATCCTGCACCGGCTGCTGCCCGACGACGGCGAGGTGTCCGGGCTGTTGGCGCTGATGCTGCTCACCGACGCGCACCGGGCGGCCCGGGTGGGCCCGGACGGGGAGTTGGTGCCGCTGGCGGAGCAGGACCGCGCCCGCTGGGACGCGGTGGCCATCGCCGAGGGGATCGCGCTGGTCACCGAGGCGTTGACCTGGTCGCCGCCCGGCCCGTACCAGCTTCAGGCGGCGATCGCCGCCGTGCACGCGGAGGCTTCGACGGCGGCGGAGACGGACTGGCGACAGATCCTCGCGCTCTACCGGCTGCTGGCCCGGATCGCGCCGAATCCGATGGTCACCCTCAACCAGGCGGTCGCGGTGGCCATGGTGGACGGGCCGCAGGCCGGGCTGGCCCTGCTCACCCCGCTCGACGCCGACGAGCGCACCGCCGGGCACCACCGGCTCGCCGCGGTCCGGGCGCACCTGTTGGAGCTGGCCGGGGACACCGCTGCGGCGCGGGAGGCGTACCTGGCGGCGGCGCGTGGCACCACCAGCCTGCCCGAGCAGCGATACCTGGAGCTGCGCGCCGCCCGACTGGCAGAGCAACAGTAAGCCCTCCCCCTCCTTTGCCATTCCGGCAAGGAATTTTGCGTATCGCTCGGTCGCCGGTCACAGTCGTGGCCGACCCACGGAGGAGCGGCCGGATGACCGAGCAGCACGAGTTCGACAAGGGCTACTGGGACCGCCACTGGCACCAGCCCGACCACCACCGTCCCGAGGCCGGGGACGAGAATCCCCCGCACCCCTACCTGGCCGACCAGGTCAGCGACCTGACGCCGGGCACGGCGCTGGACGCCGGGTGCGGCACCGGCGCGGAGGCGGTCTGGCTCGCCTCGCACGGCTGGCGGGTCACCGCCGTCGACATCGCCTCCGCCGCCCTGGCCCGGGCCGCCGCGCGGGCCACCACCGCCGGGTCGCCGAACGGGTGCGGTGGGTGGCGGCGGACCTGACCACCTGGCACCCCGGCGCGCCGTTCGACCTGGTCACCACGCACTACGCGCACCCGGCGATGCCGCAGCTGGACTTCTACGACCGCGTCTCCGGCTGGGTGGCGCCCGGCGGCACCCTGCTGATCGTCGGGCACCTGCACGCGCCGGGCGCCACCGGGCACGAGCACCACCCACCGGCCGAGGCCTCGGTGACCCTCGCGGACATCACCGCGGGTCTGGAGCGCACCCGGTGGGAGGTCAGCACGGCCGAGGAGCACCACCGCCCGGTGGCCGGCCCCGGGGGTCGGGAGAACACGCTGCACGACGTCGTCGTCCGCGCCACCCGACGCCCCTGAGCCGGCCGCCTGTCACACCTCGGGTTCGATGGCCGGGCAGCCGGCGCCCCGGGCCGGCACCACCTGGTCGAGCAGGTAGGCGTCGACGGCCCGCTGCACGCACGGACTGGTCGAGTAGCTGCCGTGCCCCCACCCGTGGTAGGTGAGCAGCACCCCGTGCCGACCCAACTGCCGTGCCACGTTACGGGCCCAGCCGTAACCGCTCGCCGGGTCGTGCACGGTGGCGGCGATCAGCAGCGGCACGTCGGTGCGCACCCGCAGCCGATGCTGCGGGTTGGCGACCGGCGTCGGGGTGCCCAGGCAGGTGACCACTGCGAACAGCGCCGGCGGGTAGCGCAGGTCGGGCGCGAGCTGGGCGCTGCGGCGCAGCTGCCCGGCGTAGTCCCGGTAGTCGCGGACCGGCAGGCTCCAGTCCTGGCAGAAGACCGCGAAGGGGTACGCGGCCACGGCATCGTCCGCCAGCGTGCTGACGCCCGCCGTCGCCGCCCCCTCCAGCCTGCCGATCCACTCCGCCAGCCCCGGCCACCGCCAGGTGTCGTAGAGCTTCTTGTGGGCGAGGCGGCTCAGCTCGAACGCGGCGAGCGGGGCGCCGGCCCGGTCCGGGTCGGTAAGCGTGCCGCGCTCCGCCCGAGCGTGCAGCCCGGCCCAGATCGCCCGCACGTCACGATCGTGCAGCGCGCAGTCGGTGGAGCGGGCGCACCAGGCCAGGAACTCGTCGAACGCGTCCTCGGCGGTGACGGCCTGGGTGTCGAGGAAGGCGCGGGTGCCGAGGCTGTGGTCCATCGCGGCCTCCAGCACCATGGCCCGGACCCGATCGGGGAACAACTCGGCGTAGCGCTGCCCGAGCAGGGTGCCGTACGAGCTGCCGTGGAAGGTCAGCTGGCGTTCGCCGAGCGCGGCGCGGACCGCGTCCAGGTCGCGGGCGGCGCTTGTCGTGTCCACGTGGTCGTAGAGCGCGCCCGTGCGGGCCCGGCAGTCGGCGCGCAGCAGCGCGTTGTTGACCACCGTCGCGTCGAACTGGGCCTGGTCGGCGATCACCTGCGGTTGCCGGCCGAGCAGCTCCCGCGAGCAACGCACCGGGTGGCTGGCACCGGTGCCGCGCGGGTCGAAGCTGACGATGTCGAACCGGCGGCGCAGGTCGGCACTGAACCGGGAGCTGCCGTTCACCACCCGGTCGACCCCGCTGTCCCCCGGCCCGCCGGGGCCGAAGACCAGCGACCCTTGTCGGGCGGTCGGGTCGGTGGCGACCCGGCGGGCCACCGCCAGCTCGAAGTGCTCCCCCCGTGGTCGGTTCCAGTCGACCGGCAGCGACAGGGTGCCGCACTGGGCCGGGACCTCCGCGCCGGGCGGTTGCTCTCCGGGGGCGTCCTCGGCGCAGGGCTGCCAGTCGATCACGGGTCGGGCGACGGCCGGGCTCGCCGGGGTCAGGCCGGCGGCGGTGAGCGCCAGGGCCACCGCCCAGCCGACTTTGGATTTGCGTACGCGCAGCATGGGGTGCTGTCCTCTCCTCGAAGGAGTGTTGCCTGTGAGACTCGCCCACTGGGCGAGGTGACGCTGCTTCCACCCGGCCGTCGAGTAGCCGCTCGACGGCCCGGGGCCTTCGGCCGGCGGGGTCAGTCGACCTCGCGCAGCACGCGTTCGAGGCTGGTCATCCGGGTCTCCATCCCGCCCAGCCGGCCGTCCAGCGCCGCGAGCAGCCGGGCGTTCTCCGCCTGGGCCTGGGCGGCGGTCTCGGCGAGCTTGCGGTAGTCGTCCGCGCGGTTCGCCTCGTACCGGGCCCGCCGGGTCTTGGCGAGCTGCACGACGGTCACCGTGAACACGCTGATCAGCAGGGCGAACACTCCGATCGCGCCGACCACCTCGGTCCAGTCGTGCTCGCTCATCGCGCCGCTCCCGGTTGCTCGCCCGAGTCGGGCACGGTCAGCGTCTCGACCGCCGCCGCGATGACCCCGGGGGTGAGAGTGAGCACGAACGGCTCCACCTCGTAGTAGTTCATGGCCTTCCCGTCCTCCGACAACTCCATGCGGGCGGTGACCAGCCCGGCCGCCGCCAGCTTCCGTAGGTGGACCTGCAACAGCGCGCGGCTGATGCCCAGTTGCCGGGCCAGCCCGCTGACGTACGCACGCTCGCGGGCCAACGCGGCGACGACCCGCAGCCGGTGCGGGTTGGCCAGGGTGGCCAGCATCCGGACCAGGTCGTCGCCGGTCGGCGGTGACGCCGCGCTCATAACCAGCCCTTGCACATGCCAAAAGAAGTTAGCAGGTATGGCGGCGCGGCGGGGGCATCCGCGAGCGGAATCAGGGGCATCTCAGGGTCGCCGGAAAGGTTCTCCACACACAGCACGCCGGACCGGTGAATGATCACCGGCCCGGCGTGCGGGTTACGTCGTACGTCAGCTCTTGAAGGCGTCCTTGATCTTCTCGCCCGCCTGCTTGAGCTTGGCGGTGGACTGGTCAGCGCGACCCTCCGCCTCCAGCTGCTCGTTGTCGGTGGCCCGACCGGCGCCTTCCTTCAGCTTGCCGGTCGCGTCCTCGGTGGCGTTGTTGATCTTGTCGTCGATACCCATTGCCGACCTCCATCGCAAGCGTCGCTACGACCACAGAGGTACCCCCGCCGTCACCGGCCCAACCATTACCGTCGTCACAGATCGGCAGCGGCCGGACGAAAGCGACGCAGGCGCAGGCTGTTGGCCACCACGAAGACCGAGGAGAGCGCCATGGCGGCGCCGGCGATCATCGGATTGAGCAGCCCGGCCGCGGCCAACGGCAGGGCCGCGACGTTGTAGCCGAACGCCCAGAACAGGTTGCCCCGGATGATGCCGAGCGTGCGCCGGGACAGCCGGATGGCGTCCACCGCGGCGTCCAGATCACCCCGGACGAGGGTGAGGTCGGCCGCCTCGATCGCCACGTCGGTGCCGGTGCCCATGGCCAGCCCCAGGTCGGCCTGGGCCAGCGCCGGGGCGTCATTGACCCCGTCACCGACCATCGCCACCGAGCGCCCCTCGGCCTGGAGCCGCTTGACCACGTCGACCTTCCCGGCGGGCAGCACCTCGGCGATCACCTCGTCGACGCCCACCTCGGCGGCGACCGCGCGAGCCACTGTGGTGTTGTCCCCGGTCAGCAGGACCGGAGTGAGCCCCAGCCCACGCAGCCGGGCCACCGCGGCCCGGCTGGTCGGCCGGACCACGTCGGCGACCGCGAGCACGCCCCGGGCCCGCCCGTCCCAGCCGGCGACGATCGCGGTACGGCCGGCCTGTTCCGCCTCCCTGACCGCCCGCTCGACCTCCGCCGGCACGTCGAGGTCGCGCTCGCGCAGCAGCCGGGGTCGGCCGATCAGCACGAGCCGACCGTCGACCGTGCCCGTGACGCCCAGCCCTTCGAGGTTGGCGAAGCCGGTCACCGGGGGCAGCGCGCCGGCCTCGGCGGCACCGGCGGCGATCGCACGGGCGATCGGGTGCTCGGAAGCGGCCTCCACCGCGCCGGCGAGCCGGAGCATTTCGGCGCGGTCCTCGCCACTGGCCGGCACCACGTCCACCAGCGTCATCCGGCCGGTCGTCACGGTGCCCGTCTTGTCCAGCACCACGGTGTCCACCCGGCGGGTCGACTCCAGCACCTCCGGCCCCTTGATCAGCACGCCGAGTTGGGCGCCCCGGCCGGTGCCGACCAGCAACGCGGTCGGGGTGGCCAGGCCGAGCGCGCACGGGCAGGCGATGATCAGCACGGCCACGGCGGCGGTGAACGCGGCGGTCGGGCCGGCCCCGGTGCCGAGCCACCAACCGAGCGTGCCGACCGCGAGGGTGATGACGATCGGCACGAAGACGCCGGAGATCCGGTCCGCCAGCCGCTGCACGGCCGCCTTGCCGCTCTGCGCCTGCTCGACCAGGTCGGCCATCCGGGCGAGTTGGGTGTCCGCGCCGACCCTGGTGGCGGTGACGACGAGCCGCCCGCCCGCGTTGATGGTGGCGCCGACCACGTCGTCGCCCGGGGCGACCTCGACCGGCACCGACTCACCGGTGAGCATGCTGGCGTCGACCGCGGAGGTGCCCTCGTCGACCACTCCGTCGGTGGCGATCTTCTCGCCGGGGCGGACCACGAACCGGTCACCAACGGCGAGCCGGTCCACCGGGATCAGGGTCTCCACCCCGTCCCGCAGCACCGCCACCTCCTTGGCGCCGAGTTCCAGCAGGGCCCGCAGGGCCGCGCCGGCGGTCCGCTTGGAGCGGGCCTCGAAGTAGCGACCGGCCAGGATGAACACGGTCACCCCGGCCGCCGCCTCCAGATAGATGTTGCCGGCGCCGTCGGTGCGGGTGATGGCGAAGCGGAACGGGTGTGTCATCCCGGGCATGCCGGCGTCGCCGAGGAAGAGCGCCCAGAGCGACCAGCCGAACGCCGCCAGGGTGCCGAGCGAGACCAGCGTGTCCATGGTGGCCGCGCCGTGCCGCAGGTTGGTCCAGGCCGCCCGGTGGAAGGGCAGCCCACCCCAGACCACCACCGGGGCGGCCAGGGTCAGCGACAACCACTGCCAGTAGTCGAACTGCCAGGCCGGAACCATGGCCAGCAGGACCACCGGCACGCTCAACGCCGCCGAAACCCAGAGCCGGGTACGCGGGCCCTTCAGCGGGTCCACCGGCTCCTCGGTGCTGGCCGGCGGCGACGGCACGGCGGCCGTGTAGCCGGTCTTCTGCACGGTCTCGATCAGGTCGTCCGGCGTGACGCCGTCGACGTACCGGACGGTCGCCTTCTCGGTGGCGTAGTTGACGGTGGCGCTCACCCCGTCCATCCGATTGAGTTTCTTCTCGACCCGGGCGGCGCAGGCGGCGCAGGTCATCCCGCCGATGGCCAGTTCGATCCGGTTCGGCGCCTCGGGCAGCGGTCTGCTGGTGGTGGTCATCGTCTGGTCCCGTCAGTTGTGCCCGTGCCCGGGGGTGCCGTGCTCGGCGCCACCGGTCGGTGTCGGTCCACCCGGGGTGGGGACGTTTTCGGTCGGGACGGCTCCGGCGACGACTGTGAACTCGGCGGTGTGCACCCGCCCGCCGTGCTGGAAGTCGAGGTAGAGCCGGTAGCTGCCGGTTGACGGCACGTCGGCGAGGAAGGTGACGGCCGGACCGGGTTGGGTGCGCCCGTCACCGGGTGTCCCGTCCGGATGCACGTGCAGGTACGCGAGATCGCCCCGGCGCAGTGCCACCAGGTGCCCGTACGCGCCCAGGTAGGGCTCCAGGTCGGTGACCGGTCGCCCGTCCCGGCTGACGGTCAGGGTCAGCGGCGACGTGCGGCCGGGCTGTGGCGCACCGGTCAGGGTGACCGTGTAGCCGTCGACAGTGGTGCTGGTCGACGGGGCGGGCAGTGGCGCTTCGGTCAGCTCGCCGGGGACGACCACGTCCACCCCGAGGGTCAGCGGCTCACCTCCGGTCGGGGTGAAGTCGGCGAACGCCCGCCACTGCCCGGGGCCGGCGAGCGGGGTGTCGACCCGCCAGGTGCCGTCCGGGGCCAGCTCGGGGTGCACGTGGCGGAAGCCGGACAGGTCCCGTCGGGCGACGATCAGGTGCATCTTCCGGTCGTGCGCCACGTCGTACCGGGTCACCGGGCGGCCGTCCGGCCCGGCGATCCGGAAGGCGAACTCGCCGGCCGGGGCGTCGACCGGTTCGAGGGTGTAGCCGCGCTCGGAGACCAGCAGGCCGCCGGGGAGCCGGTCGACCGGCTGGTCGCGGGTTTCCGTCGTCGGGGCGGCATCGCCGTCGCGCCGGCTCTCGGCGGCCGGAGCGGGATCGACCACCCGGGCGACCCCGTACGTCGCGCCGAAGATCGCCACCAGTCCGGCGGCGAACCCGGCCAGTCTCGTCACGGTGCGCATGCCGGCCCTCCCGTCACGCTTCCACGAGGTCGTAGCCGGCCTCGTCGACGGCGGCCCGGACAACCGCCGGGTCCAGCGGCTGGTCGCTGCTGACGGTGACCAGCCCGCCGGCGAGGTCGACCCGCACCTCACGCACCCCCGCGATGGCGCCCACCGCGCTGACGCAGTGCCCACAGGTCATGCCCTGCACCTGGTACGTCGTGTTGACCATGGGAACGTCTCCTTCTTGGGTACCGGTACCCGGTGGGGGTATCTCATCCGAACAGCACCGTACCATACCCCCTAGGGGTACGCTATCCTGGTCGCCATGACCGCACCCACCCCGATCCGCGGATACACCGCCAGCAAGGACCAGCTGCTCGCGCGGCTCCGCCGCGTCGAGGGGCAGGTCCGGGGCATCGAGAAGATGGTCGACGACGACCGTTACTGCATCGACGTGCTCACCCAGATCTCGGCGATCCAGGCCGCCCTCGACAAGGTGGCGCTGGGCCTGCTCGACGGGCACGCCCGGCACTGCATGCACGAGGGCGCGGCCGAGGGCCGGGCCGACGAGATGGCCACCGAGATGATGGCGGCGGTCGGCCGGCTGATGAAGCGCGGCTGACCGCCCTCACTCCACCGTCGGGTCGAGCCGGACCCGGCGCAGCAGCTGCGCGTTGAGCGCCACCACGATGGTGGACGCGGACATCAGCACCGCGGCCAGCGCCGGGCTCAACGCCACACCGGCCCAGGCCAGCACCCCGGCCGCCAGCGGCAGGGCCACCACGTTGTAGCCCGCCGCCCAGGCCAGGTTCTGGCGCATCTTCCGGTACGACGCCCGGGACAGCCGGACCACCGCTGCCACCCCGCGCGGTCCGAGGAGGCCAGCACCACCCCGGCGGACTCGATCGCCACATCGGTGCCCGCCCCGATCGCGATGCCCACGTCCGCTCGGGCCAGCGCCGGGGCGTCGTTGACCCCGTCGCCGACCATCGCCACGACCAGCCCTCGTCGTTGCAGGTCAACCACCCGGTCGCTCTTCTCCGCCGGCAGCACCTCGGCGAAGACCTCGTCGACGCCGGACCGGAAACCGAGCTCGGCGGCGACCGCCTCGGCCACCGGCCGCGCGTCACCCGTGATCATGGCGATGGTCCGGACCCCCTCGGCCCGCAACTCGTCGACGGCGCGCCGGGCCTCCGGGCGCACCTCGTCGGTCACCGCGAACGCACCGAGCACGGTCTCCGGCAGTCGTACCAGGTGCAGCACCGCCGCACCCCGAGCCGACCACCGTCCGGTCGCGGCCGCCACCTCGGGCGGCGGGGACAGGCCCAGCTCCCGCAGCAGCGCCGGACCGCCGACCGCGTACTCCGTACCGTCGATTGTCGCCCGCACACCGCGGCCCGGCAGCGACCGGAACCCGGCGGCCCGGGCCGGGCCGGCGGACCCCGCCGCCGCCACGATCGCCCGGGCCAACGGATGCTCGCTGTCCGACTCGACACCCGCCGCGATCCGTAGCACCTCGTCCCGTTCGACGCCGGGCGCCGTCACCACGGGCCCACCCAGGACCGGCCGGGGACCCGGTCGCCCCCGAGACCGAACTGCTCCGCGACAAGGTGGCTGGTCAGCACCACCGGCACGGTCAGCACCAGGCAGACCCAGAAGCGGCGGCGGAACATCGCCGGCTCGTGCCCGGCGTGCTTGTCGTGCCCGGCGCGCTCGGCGTGCTTGTCGTGCCCAGCCTGCCCGGCGCGCTCGGCGGGCTCGGCGGGCGGTCTGTCGGCGCGGCGCGGGTGCTCGGGACCGGGCGCAGTGGGCATGGTTCCAACATGCCGGCCCGGGGGCCGCGACACGGGCGGTTCGGCCATCCGACACTCCGGCCTGACCGGCAACTTCCGGCCGGGCTGGTTAGCATCTCCCACGATGGCCTGCCAGCTGCCGCTGCCCGGTCGGGTGCCGACGACGCCACGGCACGGCGTCGCCCCCGACCGACCGGGCCGGGTGCTGACCGTCCGTGCTCGGGCGGTAGTCGGTAAGCGATCCGGCACGTCCTGCGCCGCGTTTCCCCGACAGTGGTGAACCAACCGGCCCGCTGACCCGTACCCCGCACCGGATCGTTGGGAGTCACGCCTTGGGTTCCGACCACACCCGTCCCGTTCCGTCCGCCCCGCCAAGGGTCCGACGGATCCTCGTCATGACCGTGGTGCCCCTCTTCGTCGCCACCGTGCTCGCCGCGCTGCTGCTCTGGCCGCGCGGTGGCGCACCGCAGAGCGACGGTGGCGCGGACGTGCCGCGCTACCCGGGGACGGTGACCCGGGTGGTGACCGAGCCGTGCCCGCCGACGCCGTCCGCCCCGGAGGGCACGCCGCGGGTCGGCGACGGGCGGTGCGGCACTGTCGACGTGCTGGTGGACGGCGGGCCGAGCGCCGGTCGACAGGTGCGGACGCCGGTGCCCGACGGGCCGGGTGCGCCCCGGGTCGAGGTCGGCGACGAGGTCATCCTGGTCGAACTGGCCGACCCGGTCGATCCCAGCACCAGCAACTGGAACATCGCCGAGCACCAGCGCGGCACCCCGATGGTGTGGCTGGCGGTGGTCTTCGCCGCCGCGATCGTCGCGTTCGGTCGGTGGCGGGGTCTGGCCGCGCTCGGTGGGCTGGCCGCCAGCTTCGCCATCCTGCTCACCTTCGTGCTGCCGGGCATCGGCGCGGGCCGGTCACCACTGCTGGTGGCCGTGGTCGGCGCGGCTCTGATCATGTTCGTGGTGCTCTATCTGACCCACGGGATCACCGCGCAGACCTCGGTGGCGGTGCTCGGCACCCTCGGCAGTCTGGTGTTGACCGGCGTGCTCGCCACCATCGCCACGGCGGCGACCCACCTCACCGGCTTCGGCAGCGAAGAAGCCACCACGCTGTCGATGTTCCAGGGTGACGTGGACCTGCACGGTCTACTGCTCGCCGGGATCATCATCGGCTCGCTCGGGGTGCTCGACGACGTGACGGTCACCCAGGCGGCCACCGTCACCGAGCTGGCGAACGCGAACCCCGGGCTGACCCGGTTGCAGCTGTACCGTGCGGCCACCCGGGTCGGCCGCGCGCACATCGCCTCCACTGTGAACACCATCGTGCTGGCGTACGCGGGCGCGTCGCTGCCGCTGCTGCTCCTGCTCACCGCCGACGCCCGGCCGATCGGGCAGATCCTCACCAGTGAGTTCCTGGCCCAGGAGATCGTCCGCAGCGCCGTCGCCACGCTCGGCCTGATCGCCGCCGTGCCGCTGACCACCGGGCTGGCCGCGGTGGTGACCGCCGCCGGGCGCGCCGGACGGCACCGCCGCCCGCCGACACCTCCGCCGCCCGCCCCCGGCCGGACCGCACGGAGGCGCTGGCCGCCCTCATTTCCCCGCGTACGGGTCGCCCGACGAGCCGGATCAGACGCGGGCCGCACCCCCAACCACGGCCGCCGATCGGCAGCCGGAACCGAACAGGAGCACGGATACGGCATGGTGACACTCCTCAGCGTGACCAGATCGGGCATCCACCCTGAGAACCACGTCACTGGTCACTCAACGCTATGGCGAAATGACACTTTTGGTCGCCATCCAGGCGTAGCTCACCCGGTCGACTCTCGGGTAACCTCGCTGCCGGTTACCGATGAAGGCGCGAAGCGGCGCCTGCGGTGCCACCGCCCAATCGCCAACCGGCGAGCCGGGGACCCAGGTAGGTGGGGTGAATCCGCGACAGCGGTAGGGGCCGCTTCCGCCCCGAACCCGTCAGCTAACCCGGTCGGCGGTCGACGGAAGGGAACATTGTGACGGCACCCCTACGCCGCTGGTTGACACCCGTGGTGGCCGTGATCGCCGCACTGACCGTGCTCGCCGGGCCGCATCCGGCCCAGGCCGCCCCGACGAACCCCACGCCGTCGGGCCACGAGGAGGACGGCGAGCCGAAGCTGCTCAACGACGTCATCGAGCAGGCCAACCGCGACTACTCCGCCGCGAAGTCCAAGCTGGACAAGTCCAAGAAGCGGCAGCAGGAGCTGGCGCTGGAGGTCGGCCGGGCCCAGGCCGACCTGGACGCGCTCGCCCCGCAGGTCGGGCAGATCGCCGCCCAGGCGTACCGGACCGGTCGGATCGGCGCGGTAGCGATGCTGCTGGAGAGCACCACCCCGGACTCGTTCGTTCGCCGCGCCGCCACGCTCGACGAGATGAACATGGTCAACGAGAAGAAGCTCGCCGAGGTCAACGTGGTGAAGGCCCGGGCCGAGCAGGCCAAGCTGGCCCTCGACACGGAGGTCCGGGAGCAGCAGAAGCAGACCGCCCTGATGGCGAAGCGGAAGAGCGAGGCCGACAAGGCGCTCTCGCTCGTCGGCGGCAAGGGCTTCACCGGCGGTCTGGTGGACGCCATCTCGCCGGTCGCGAAGATCGGCCCGGGTCGCACCGCCGACGGCGAGTGGAAGCCCCAGTCGTGCAGCGAGAAGGACCCGACCACGTCCGGCTGCGTCACGCCTCGCACGCTGCACGCGTACAAGGAGGTCAAGCGGGCCGGCTTCAACCGGTTCGTCGGCTGCTACCGCCCGGGTGGGCCGTGGGAGCACCCGAAGGGCCGCGCCTGCGACTGGTCGCTACAGAAGAGCGGCTTCTCCCCGTGGCACAACGAGGACACCCGGACGTACGGCAACAACGTCGCCGCGTTCCTCATCCGCAACGCCGACCGGCTCGGCATCTACTACGTGATCTGGAACCGGCAGATCTGGTTCCCGGCGACCGGCTGGAGTTCGTACAGCGGGCCGTCGAACCACACCGACCACGTCCACATGTCACTGCTCTGACCCAGCCGATCCCCGTCGAGGGCCGTTCCGCGTCGCGCGGAGCGGCCCTCGTCGCGTCAGCCCTCGTCGCGTCAGCCCTCGTCGCGTCAGGCGGCGGCCGGAGCGGCCGGGTCGGTCGGCACCTCGACGGTCGCGAGGCCGGCCGGCACGGCGGCCACCGGGCGCACCACACCCGCGGCGAGCCGGTACGACAGGCCCACCACC
This sequence comes from Micromonospora tarensis, assembly GCF_016803395.1. GTDB lineage: Bacteria > Actinomycetota > Actinomycetes > Mycobacteriales > Micromonosporaceae > Micromonospora > Micromonospora tarensis. The sequence goes on from NZ_JAEVHL010000009.1 coordinate 70,622, forward strand.
GCGCACCGCCCCTGCGCCACCTCGTCGGCCAGCACGGGCGACTGCTCGAGCAACGTCTCGACGGTCTGCGCGATGTGCACGTCGACGATGCCGTCGATGTCGTCCACACCCTGGGCCTGGGCCCGCCGGAGGCTGGGCAGCACGGCGTCCACCACCGCGCCCAGGTGCCCACCCGGGATGCTGCCGGTCGTGCTGGCCGCACGGGTCGCCTGCACCGCGCCGCACGAGTCGTGGCCGAGCACCACCACCAGCGGGGTGCCGAGCACTGTCACCGCGTACTCCACGCTGCCGAGCACCTCTGGGCCGGCGGTGTGCCCGGCGGTGCGGACCACGAACAGGTCGCCCAGCCCCCGATCGAAGATGATCTCCGCGGCCAGGCGGGAGTCGGAACAGCCGACGATCACCGCGAACGGGTGCTGCCCGTCGGCCACGGCGGCCCGCCGTCCGGCATCCTGGTTCGGGTGACGTGGGGTGCCATCGACGAAGCGCCGGTTTCCGGCGACCAGCTCGGCGTACGCCTGGGCCGGCTCGCGTGGGGTGGTTGCTTGCTCGGCGGTCCGCTGCGGAACCGGCTGGCCGGACGTCCCGGTATGACTCATCCCGCACCTCGTCTCGACGTGTTTCACCTGGTCAACCGGCTTCTTCGCCGGGCCGGCGGCGGGCGCTGGCTCGGCGTCCACGGTCACACGCACGGTAAGACGCGTCAAGGGATGCGTGATTTAGATTTCATACGTTACGCCCGGGGGCGGACGAGCTTCCCGGCACCCGGAAAGGCGGTCGCACGATGACGAGCACCGAGACGAGCGATACCGGCGGCGGACGGAACTGGACATTCCTCACCAACCATGGACACGTTCTGCTCGCCATCGCCCGGGACCCCACCGCCCGGCTACGCGATGTCGCGGCCGAGGTCGGTGTCACCGAACGGGCCGCGCAGGCGATCGTCGCCGACCTGGAGGCGGGCGGCTACCTGCACCGCACCCGGGTCGGGCGGCGCAACGAGTACACCCTGAACCCGGCCGGCCGGTTCCGGCACCCGGCCGAGGCGTACCGGCAGGTCGGCGACCTGCTCGCGCTCTTCGCGGAAACTCCCCGAGCAGCGGACCGGCCGCCGGCCTGACCCCGTCACCGGGGGCCGCTGCCCGACGGGTCGCAGCGGTAATCTCTGCGGGTGCGCGAATGCCCGCCGTTGAGCGCGACCCACAGGTCCCGACGTGCCTCCCGGAGCATCCTCAGTGGAGCTCTCGCGGTCCTGCTCGGCACCGGTCTGGGGGCACCGTCCCCCGCGCGCGCGGCGGCACCCACCTGCGGCCCGACCGGCACGGAGAGCCTGACCGAGACGCCGTGGGCGCTGCGCCGGCTGGAGCCGTCGTCGGCGTGGCCGCTGTCCCGGGGCGCCGGCGTGACGGTGGCGGTGATCGACTCCGGGGTCTCCGCGACCCACCCGCTCCTCAAGGGTCAGGTGCTCGAGGGCCGCGACTTCAACAACCTGCCGGCCAACCAGGGGCAGTGCGACGAGGCCGGGCACGGCACGCTGATCGCCGGCATCATCGCCGGCCGAGAGGGCGCGGGGGTGCCCTTCAGCGGGGTCGCCCCGGCCGCCCGCATCCTGCCGATCCGGGTGCTCCCACAGCTCGGCGACGTCAGCGACGCGCAGCTTCCCGCCGAGATCGCCGCAGCCATCGACTGGGCCGTCAGCCAGGGCGCCGACGTGATCAACCTGTCCCTGACGACCATCCCCGAGCCCGAGCTGACGGCGGCCGTCCAGCGTGCGCTGGCCAAGCGGGTGGTGCTGGTCGCCGCCGCCGGCAACCGGTCAGAAAATTCCCAGAACAGGCCGGGCTACCCGGCCGCGTACCCCGGGGTGATCGCGGTCGGCGGGGTGGACGAGCAGGGCGGCCACGTCGGCACCTCGATCAGCGGCGACTACGTCGACATCGCCGCGCCGGGGCTGAACATCATCGGGCCGGCCCCCCGGGGCAACGGCTACCGCGCCGTGCCCGACGGCGGCACCAGCTACGCCGCCGCGTACGTGTCGGGGGTGGCCGCGCTGGTCCGGGCCGCCTACCCGAATCTCAGCCCGCAGCAGGTCGCCGAGCGGCTCGAACGCACCGCGGACAACCCACCGGAGGGGCACAACGCCGACATCGGCTACGGGATGGTCAACCCGTACCGGGCGGTGTCCAGCCTGCTCGGCACCCGGGCGAACCCGCCCGCCGGCGCGATCCCGGCACCGACCCCGCGCGACGACCCACTGAGCTGGCAGCGCTCGGTCGCGGTCTGGGCGGCGGCGATCGGTGGGCTGCTCACCGTGCTGCTGTTGATCGTGCGGCCGATCGTGGCCCGCGGCCGTCGACGCGACTGGCGCCCCGGCCGACGCACCGACGCGCCGGCCGCCGGCTGACCCACGCACCGCCGGGCGGTGCCGACGGCAACGCAAAGCGGCTCCGGCCCGGGCTTACCGGACCAGAGCCGCATCGGCGAATGCCTCAGCCCCACACCTTGGAGTTGCTCATCTCCGTGGTGAGGTAGTTCTCGCGGGCGATGCCGACGGCACCACCGATCTCGTTCAGGATGCGGTTGATGTCGCGAACCGCCGCGTCCCACTTCGCCTGGTGCTGCTCGTAGGCAACCCGGTCCTCGCCGTCCCAGTGGAGCTTGGTCAGCATCGACCGGAGCGTGTCGAGCTTCTCCTCAAGGGTCTTCGAGATGGCCTGCATCTGCTGGTTGCTGCTCTCGAGGACCGCATAGTCAACTTTGATCGTCACGATTTCCCCCTCTGCTGGCTACGGATCACGGGTTGAGAGCAGAGTGGAACTTGTCCAGCATCTGCTGCTGCTCTTCGTCGTTGACCTGGTGCGTCGTACCCGACTTGTCGAGCAGGTCGGCGATGTTGTCCATCGCCGTCAGCAGCTTGACGGTGTCCTCGTTCCAGCGCGTCATCAGCGACTGGAAGCCCGTGGACGCCTGACCCTTCCACGCGATGGCCAGGTCGTCGACGACGTTCCACAGCTTCTTCAGCTCGCCATCGACCTCGCTGCGCGTGGACCGCACGTCACTCGCGGCGGTATGCAGAGTCGCAGCTTCGACCTCGAACGCCATGCTTCACACCCTTCCGTCTGTTGTGGTGGCGGCTCCGCCGCACCCCTCCCCCGCGGCAAGGCAGCAACACCCCACCGACGGACACTCCAGTGAAGACCGTAGCGGAACCTGGCCAGCCCTCGCAGCCCTGACCGGCGGCGTTCGATGGATGGCGGTGAATCGGGCCGGGACGGGCAGCGCGGCCTGCTAGGAACCGGCCCCGATCACGACGGCTCCGACCACGCGGTCTGGATCAACTGCTGACCGTCACGGCGGCGGACCAGCGTGCCCCGACCAGGCGGTTGCGGGCTCGGTCGCAACGTGCCGAAGACCGCGCCCTCCTCCCGGTTGCCGGACATCAGCAGACCCGGCGAGTCCAGCTCACGCAGCCGTTGCAGCACCGGCTCGTAGAGCGCCCTGGACACCCCACCGACCCGACGCGTGATGATCAGATGCAGACCGATGTCACGCGCCTGCGGCAACAACTCCTGTAGGGCGCTGAGCGGGTTACTGCCACCGGAGGCGATCAGGTCGTAGTCGTCCACCAGGATGTACAGGTCGGGGCCCTTCCACCAGCTTCGGTCACGCAGCTGCGCGGTGGTCACGTCCGGGCCGGGCAGCCGGTTGGAGAGCGCGCTGCGGATCGACCCGAGACCCTGGGCGAACGCCTGGTTGGACGGGGCGTAGTCGAGCAGGTGGTCGCCCTCGACCGTCCCCAGCAGGCCACGCCGGTAGTCCGCGATCACCAGCCGGGCCTGCGCCGGGGTGTACCGCTCGGTGATGCCCCGGGCGATCAACCGCAGCAGGTTGGTCTTACCGCACTCGGCATCGCCGAAGACCGTCAGGTGCGGCTCGTTGGCCAGATCGAGGTAGACCGGCGCGAGCGCCGACTCGTTGACACCGACCGGAATCCCGGGTGCCGACCGGTCGATGATCCGGGCCAGCTCGGCCACCGGCAGTCGCCGCGGCAGCAGTCGCACCTTCGGGGCCGGACGGCCCGGCCAGTTCGCCGCCACATGCCCCGCCAGGGACAGCGACGCCTCGCTCAGGTCGTCGATGTCCCGTCGACCGTCGATCCGCGAAACGGCGGTGAGGAAGTGCAGCTTGTCCCGGGTCAGACCACGACCGGGCGACTTCTCCGGCACGTTCGTCGCCGCGCGGCGGTCGATCTCGGACTCCGACGCGTCGCCCAGCCGCAACTCCAGCTTGGTGCCGAGCAGATCCCGCATGTTGATCCGGATCTCCGCCCAGCGCACGGCGGTGAGCACCACGTGCACGCCGAAGCCGAGGCCCCGGTTGGCCAACGTGGTGATGGTCTGCTCCAGCTCCTCGTACTCCTGGCGCAGCGTGTTCCAACCATCCACCACCAGGAACACGTCACCGAACGGGTCGTCGGCGAACTCCCCGGCGGCCCGGCGACGACGGTAGCTCGCCACCGAGTCGATGCCGTGCTGGGCGAACCGACTCTCCCGGTCGTCCAGGACGGCGACCACCTCGGCCACCGTCCGGCGGACCGCCTCGACGTCGCGCCGACCGGCCACCCCGGCCAGGTGCGGCAACCGCTCCAGGCTGCGCAGCGCGCCCCCGCCGAAGTCCAGGCAGAAGAACTGCACCTCCCGGGGGGTGTGGGTGAGCGCCAGCGAGGCGAGCAGCGTACGCAGCATGGTGCTCTTGCCGCTCAGCGACCGACCGACGATGACCACGTTGCCGCCGGCCCCGGCCAACTCGACCATCATCGGGTCGCGGCGCTGCTCGTATGGGCGGTCCACCACGCCGACCGGCACGGTCAGTCGCCCACGCCCCGGCCAGGACGCGGTGCACAGCCCGTACGTCGGGTCCACCGCCAGCGGGCCGAGCAGCTCGCCCAGGCCCGGCGGATCGGCCAGCGGCGGCAGCCACACCTGGTGGGCCGGTCGACCCCGACCCTTGAGCTGGTCGATCAGCACGTCCAGCATCGCCACGGCCTTGCCGTCGGCCGGCTGCTCGGGCTCCGGAACGGTCGCCACCGGCAGCTGCGGGACCTGGGCCGGGACGAAGTCGAGGCCGTACGGCACGATCCGGCGCTGCACCAGCGCCTGCGAGGCGGAGGCCTGCTGCCCCGGCGCCCGGTACGCCCCGGACACGTACGCGGCCCGGAACCGCAGCATCGTGCTGGTGTCCGTCTTCAGGTAACCGTGGCCCGGCGCGTTCGGCAGCTCGTACGCGTCCGGCACGCCGAGCACGATCCGGCTCTCCACAGCGGAGAAGGTACGCAGACCGATCCGGTACGACAGGTGGGTGTCCAGACCACGCAGCTTGCCCTCTTCGAGCCGCTGGCTGGCCAGCAGCAGGTGCACGCCGAGCGACCGACCCAGTCGGCCGATCATCACGAAGAGGTCAATGAAGTCAGGCTTGGCGGCGAGCAGTTCGCTGAACTCGTCACAGATGATCAGCAGGCTGGGCATCGGGTCCAGTGGCTCACCAGCCGCACGGGCCTTCTCGTACTCGAAGCGGGAGACGTAGTTGCCGGCCGCCCGCAGCAGCTCCTGCCGACGCACCATCTCACCGGCGAGGGCGTCGCGCATCCGGTCGACCAGCGGCAACTCGTCGGCCAGGTTGGTGATCACCGCGCTGGTGTGCGGCAGCGCCTCCAACGAGGCGAAGGTCGCGCCGCCCTTGAAGTCGACAAGGACGAAGTTCAGCTCCTCCGACGAGTGGGTCACCGCCAACGCGGCCACCACCGTACGGAGCAGCTCGCTCTTGCCGGACCCGGTCGCACCAATCACCAGACCGTGCGGGCCCATGCCCTCGTGCGCCGACTCCTTGAAGTCCAGCTCGACCACGTTGCCGTCCGGGCCCACGCCGAGCGGGATGCGCAGCCGGTCCCGGTGGCCACGCGGCCGCCAGGTGTTCTGCACGTCCACCGCCGCGGCGTCACCAACGCCGAGCAGGTCCGGCAGCTCCGTGCTGCGGGCCAGCGGCTCCTCGTTGCTGGTCTGCTGCTGGGACAGCCGGTAGGGGGCGATCTGCCGGGCCAGCCCCTCGGCGGCCTCGGCACTGAGCTGGTCGGGTCGGCCAAGCGTCGACGACGAGCTGCCGCGGACCAGGTCGAGTGAGCTTCCGTCACCCACGTCGAGGCAGAGCAGCCAGCGGCCGGCGTCGCGCGGCACCGTCCCGGACAGGTCGATGACCGTGGCGCCGAGCAACCCCGGACCCACCAGCTGACAGGTCGGTGCGATCTCGCCACCGTCGATCACCACGACCAGGTGCGGGAGGGTGGTCAGCGGCTTGGCCTCCGGGGCGAACCGGGGTCGCCCGCCCAGCTCACCGGCGAGCGCCGCCTCAGCCTCGGCCAGGCTGGCGAAGACCAGCCGGCGTGCGCCGGCGGCGTCCGTACGTCCACTGTGGTGCGCGTGCGGCAGCCACTTCACCCAGCCCCAGGCGGACTGCCGGTCCGGCGCGGCGACCACCGCGATCACCAGGTCGTCCGGTGCGTGGAAGGTGGCCAACTGCCCGAGCGCCGCCCGGGTCAGGTTGAGCACGGGCTCGCGGTCGCCGCGCAGCACCACCCGGCTGAACGCGCGCACCGACAGCGCGGTCGGCAGGTCGGGAACGGTCGAGTGCGCGCGGACGAACCGGCGCAGAGCGATAGCGCTCATCGGCTCCAGGTCCTCCACCGGCTTCGTCTCCGGCGGAACGATCTCCACGGCGAGACGTTGCGGGCCGAGTGCGATGCGGGTCTCGCCGAAGTCGTCCTCGGTGACTCGCCGCTCCCAGAGCCGCCGGGAGGCGGCGATCGACCAGAGCGCGTCGGGCTCCGGGTGCCGCCAGGCCATCGCCGCCCGCTGCTGCTCGGCGGCACGCCGGGTGCGCTTGCGCATCTGGGCCAGGTAGCGCATGTAGTCACGACGGTCGGCGTTCAGCTCGGCCTTGTCCTTGCCACCGTTGTTGGCCAGCGAACCGATCGCCATGCCGAGCATCGAGACGCCGAAGAGACCACCGGCGACGTACGTCATCATGCCGCCGCCCTTGCCGGCGTAGAGGAACGCCATCGCGCCGACCCCGCAGAACATCGGCAGGATCATGAGCAGCTGCCCCATCCCGCGGGGGGTCGGCTCGGGCAGCTCGGGAGGCGACTCCAGCAGCACCTCGCCGCGCGGTAAGGCTGGCCCCGGCTGACGCGGGAGCCGGCGGAACACCACCGTGCTCACGGCTGTCTCCTCCCCAGAAGCGGCCCTGATGACGTGCGGCCACGGAACACAGCCCGCGGGTGGGCATCGTACGTGCCCGTCATCGTAGGTAATCTGCCGTGTGCGCGGTGGACCCGGACCGCGGCATCGCAGCCAGCCGAGCACTGACGCACACCTGGAGGCCACTGTGGCGACGAAGACGGCGACCGGTGGGCTGAGCCGGATCACCATCGTGGCGCCGCGTACCCGGATGGATCTGGCCCTGCCGTCGGACGTGCCGCTGGCCGACCTGCTGCCCACCCTGTTGCGTTACGCCGGCGAGGACATGGCCGACGAGGGCGCGCGGCACGGCGGCTGGGCGCTGTCCCGGTTGGGCGGTGCCCCCCTCGACGGCGGGCGTACCGCCGCGCAGCTCAGCGTCCGCGACGGCGAGGTGCTCTACTTCAATCCCCGGTCGGCGGCCGCGCCGGAGATCGTCTTCGACGACGTGGTGGACGCGGTCGCCACGGCGACCAACCAACGCCCCGGTGCCTGGCAGGTCGCCGCGACCCGGTCCTTCGCTGTGGTCTTCGCCGCGTCGGCGCTCGGCGCCGGTGCGCTGGCGGCGCTCTTCGCCGTCCCGCCGCACCTGCCGGGCGCGCTGGCCGCGCTGCTGGTCGCGGTGGCCCTGTTGGTCGCCGCGGCGGTGCTGTCCCGCGCCGCCG